>DVJD01000092.1 GCA_018710785.1 Candidatus Fimimorpha excrementavium | reverse complement strand
TCTTCCATTTCAGGAAAACATTCACAGGCCGAAGGGAACGAAACATTCCCCTGAAGGGTTTTGGAAAGCGGCCCGCCAGGGGAATGTTTCGTTCCCTTCGGCCGTCCGGGCAATCATCTTATTCCACATTTGACCTAATCCCTCATTCACTTTTTTTTGACGAATCCCCTCCCATATGCTATAATATATAAGTTAATGAAAAAGAAAACAACCCATATAAATTATGAATAAACAGCAAAGCGGACTGGAAATCCCCGCTTTGCCTCAGGAGATGAGGTGAATCAATGATTACCATCAGCAAAGAAATTGAATTGGCCCCGGGATATGATCTGAGCAAACTCGGTCCGCTCAACGAATTGATTTTTTTTGATATTGAGACCACCGGATTTACCCCCAATTCATCCAGCCTATATCTAATCGGAGTCGTGTATCATCAAAGCGGCAGTTGGCAGTTAAAACAGTGGTTTGCTGATTCCATGGCAGCTGAGCAGGAGCTTCTCACCAGCTTTTTTGATTTTATTACAAAGTATAAGACTCTTGTTCATTTCAACGGAGATAGTTTTGATATCCCCTATCTGAAGAAGTGCGCTGCCCAGTATGGTATCCATCCCACCTTCGATCAGATTCAAAGTTTTGATATTTACCGGAAGGCCCGTCCCCTTCGCCGTCTTCTGGGCCTGGAGAATCTAAAACAAAAATCCATCGAAACCTTCCTTGGCCTGGACCGCTTTGATCAGTTCAACGGCGGACAGTTGATCGAATTTTATAAAGAGTATCTCACCACGAAAGATAATAACCTGTATCAATTTCTTCTCCTTCACAACGAAGAAGATCTGAAAGGTATGCCGCAGATTTTGTCCATACTGGATTATATGGATATCCTGCAGTCGGAATGGACCATTGAAAAGCATGACTTTGATAAGGATTCCTCCCGGCTTATCATAGAGGCGGTCTCCCCGGTTGAGATACCGGTACCGTTCCAGTTTGCCAGTACCCAGTACCAGCTTCACGCGGAAAAGAATGTACTGCATTTTTCCATTCCCGTGTATGAGACAGAGCTGAAGTATTTTTATGGGAATTATCACGATTACTATTATCTGCCGGAAGAAGATATGGCCATCCACAAGCGCGTCGCCCAGTATGTGGACAAAGATCATCGAAAACAGGCGACGGCAGCCACCTGCTATACCAGGCGTCAGGGATTGTTTCTCCCCGGCATTGACCGCGATCTTTTCCCTGTCTTTAAAAGCGAACTCAATTCCAAAATCTATTACCATGAATACCTGGACGATCTGGAATTCTTAAGCGCTTATCTCCATCAGATGGTTTTGTCATTCTAAAAGAATGTTCGATATACGCACGAATCTGTTATGTAAAACAGTCCCGCGAAACAAAGAAACTTGTCTCGCGGGACTGTCTGTTTGATTGATACAGTGCCGGTCTGTCGTCCACCGGCTTTCCCTGTCGTCATGGCTGTAAGAATATTATTCTTCTGTTGTCTCTTCTTCCTGTGCCTGCTCCTGATCTGCCTGCAGAGCCTTTACGCTCAGGCTGATCTTCTTTGCCTCGCCGTCGAAATCCACTACCTTTGCAGTGATTTCCTGTCCGATGGAGAGCACATCCGATGGCTTGTCGATGTGTTCTTTTGCAATCTGAGAAACGTGCAGAAGAGCATCCACACCATCTTCCAATTCTACGAATGCACCGAAATCCGTCATTCTGGCAACCTTACCAGTCACCACATTTCCCACTGCATACTTCTCAGCAGCGTTGGCCCATGGATCACATTCCGGGAACTTCAGGCTCAGGGCAATCTTTTCGCCGTCGATATCTTTCACCAGAACCGTCACTTTATCTCCGCTCTTGAACACCTTCTTGGGGTTTTCAATTCTTCCCCAGGACATTTCGGAGATATGCAGAAGGCCGTCAGCGCCGCCCAGATCGATGAACGCACCGAAATCCGTCACATTCTTCACGGTTCCTTCGATTCTCTGACCCACTTCCAGATGAGCGAACAGTTCCTCGCGCATCTTTGCCTTCTTAGCCACGATCAGCTGCTTGCAGTCACCGATGACTCTGCGTCTTCTCGGATTGAACTCTGTGATGACGAATTCCACTTCCTGACCGGCATATTTTTCCAGGTTTCTCTCGTATCCGTCGGAAACCAGACTTGCCGGGATAAAGATTCTGGTGTCGTCAATCATAACGCCGAGACCGCCGGAAAGTACCTGTGTAACCGGCGCCTTCAATACGGTCTTATTCTCAAATGCTTCTTCCAGCATCTTGCTGCCTTTTTCAGCCTGTAAACGCTTATAGGACAGCTGTACCTGTCCTTCTCCGTCATTTACCTTTATAACCTTGGCTTCCAGTTCATCACCTTCGTGTACCAGTTCTCTCAAATCTGCATTGGGAACGTTGGTATATTCATTACGTGTAATGATACCATCTGCCTTGTAACCTATATTTAAGACGATTTCGTCTTCTTTTACGGCGATTACCTTACCTGTAACGACTTCACCATTGCTGATAGTTTTTAATGATTCCTCTAATAACTGTTCAAAACTTAAATCTGACATGCGTTTGAACCTCCTCAATTATATTATTCGGGGTGGAAGCCCCTGCTGTAATACCCACCCGATCAGAGGAGCCAAACCAGGCCGGATCTAAATCATCTGTTGTCTGAATAAAATGGGTATTATTACATTCCTTCTTACAAATTTCGTATAGCTTCTGAGTATTGGAGCTATGTTTTCCACCAACCACCAACATGCCATCCACGTCGGCGGATATGCGCTTTGCCTCGATCTGCCGCTCCTGGGTAGCGTTACAGATCGTATTCAAAACAGTTATATCATAACCCTTTTTTTGGATTTTTTCAACCAAATCTTTAAATTTCTTGTAATTAAATGTCGTTTGTGAAACAATACAGAGCTTTTTGCCGATAAAATCGGGTAACTTTTCTATATCTTCTGCATTTTCCACAACCATCGCCGGAGTGCTGCTCCAGCCCACAATCCCCTCCACTTCCGGATGACTGGGATTGCCGATGATGATGATGGAACTGCCGTTTTGGCTTTCCTGTTCCACGATCCGATGGATTTTCTTCACAAACGGACAAGTGGCATCCACAATCTGAAACCCATTCTGTTCCAGATGTTCCTGTACATGGCGGCTGACTCCATGGGAACGGATGATCACAATTCCTTTCTTTTTTTCGGCAATCGCTTCTTCTCCTTCCATCACCTGTACGCCCTTTTCCGCCAGATCTTTCACTACTTCTTCATTGTGAATAATGGGACCATACGTGTAGATCGGCTTGTCTTCTGCCCGGCTGATCTGTTCATATACCGTATCCACCGCCCGTTTAACCCCAAAGCAAAATCCGGCGCTCTTGGCTACTATGACTTCCATCCGTTTCCTCCTTTCCTCCGTCTTCCAGCGGATACCGCCCTTCCCATGGACTAGCCCCTGCGGGACTGCACCATGGCTGTGATGGTATCCACCACTTCTTCGATGGTCAGATGAGACGTATCCACCTCCACCGCGTCTTCCGCCTTTTTCAGCGGTGCGACCTCTCTCGTGGTGTCGCGCAGATCGCGTTCGATGATATCTTTCTCAATCTCTTCTATATTACAGGAAATTCCCTTCTCTGTCAATTCCAGATAGCGGCGTTTGGCCCGCACCCTCGGATCAGCCGTCAGATAAATCTTTAAATCTGCATTGGGAAGGATACAGGTTCCGATATCCCTTCCGTCCATCAGCACATCCGCCGACGCGGCCAGCTGCCTTTGCAGCTCCAGAAGTTTTACACGCACCGCCGGATACTGAGACGTCTTTGAAGCCATATTTCCCACTTCTTCCGTCCGGATCTGGGCGCTTACATTTTCTCCATTCAGCAGTACCTGCTGTTCGCCATTCTGATAGGCGATGGAAATCTGTATTTCCCGAATGGCGTCTTCCACTGCCTGCGCATCGTCATAAGGGACGCCTGCCCGAAGCAGATAAAGCCCGATGGCCCGATACATCGCTCCTGTATCCACATAGATAAAGCCCAGTTTTCCGGCTATCTTTTTTGCGATGGTGCTTTTCCCTGCTCCTGCAGGTCCATCAATTGCAATATTAAATCCCATGTTTTCCTCATTTCCTGCGGCTGACCGCCTTTATTCCCCTGCTGCCTGTCCGGCCGCATGACCGGTGGACCAGGCTATCTGCAGATTATATCCGCCTGTCAGAGCATCCAGATCCAGCACTTCTCCTGCAAAATACAGGCCCGCCGCCTTTTTTGCCTCCATGGTGGCCGGGTTAATCTCCTTCACAGATACACCGCCCTGCGTGATAATAGCTTCATTATAATCTCTGATGCCGTTTATGGTCAACTGCATTTTTTTCGTGACATGCACCAGTCTTTCCCGCTCTTCCCTGGAAATTTCATTGACTTTCTTTTCCGGCGATATCCCGGAGCGTTCGATGATAATCGGAATCAGTTTGGATGGATACAAACCGCCCAGCGCGTTTTTAAACTGCTTATTCTTTGCCTCCTCAAAATCCCTGAGGATCCTGGCATCCAGCTGTTTCTCCGATAATGCCGGTTTCAAGTCGATGCACAGCGTCAGTTCCCCGTGCTTTTTCAGCTGTTTCATGACGACGCTGCTGCCGCTTAGGATCGCCGGGCCGCTGACACCATAGTGGGTAAAAAGCATCTCGCCAAACTCTTCATACAATACTTTTTTCCCGTGGCAGATCGTTACATTCACATTTCGAAGGGAAAGCCCCTGAAGCTTTGGCACCCAGTCCTCCTTTGCGGTAAACGGAACCAGGGCCGGTGAGAGCTCCGTCACCTTCAGGCCGGCATCAGCCGCAAACCGATACCCGTCCCCGGTGGAACCGGTGGAAGCATAGGAGAGGCCGCCGGTCGCCACGATGACCGCATCGGCGTGCACGCGCCTTCCATCCTCCAGCGCCACGCCGACGCAGCGTGTCCGCTCCTCTCCGCCGCTGTTCTCCTTTTCCAGCAGAAGTTCTTTGACGCCTGTCCTCAGGCGGACCTTTACGCCTGTCCGGTTCAGCTCCCGGGTGAGAGCCGCTATGACATCTGAGGATTTATCCGACACCGGAAACACCCGATTCCCCCTCTCCGTCTTCAGCGGACAGCCGGCCTTCTCAAGCAGAGCCATGATATCTTCATTGGTAAATCCATAGAATGCACTGTACAAAAACTTGCCGTTTGTCACCACATTCTGCATCACGGTTTCCATATCCGAGGCATTCGTCACATTGCAGCGTCCTTTGCCGGTAATATAGATTTTCTTGCCTAATTTTTCATTTTTTTCAAATAGTTCCACATGGTTTTCACGGCCGGAAGCGGCGATGGCTGCCAGCATCCCTGCCGCTCCGCCTCCTACAATCACAACATGCCTCATAAAACTCTCCATCTCCCCATACAGAAAAGGAAGCACTGCTCCCCGCAATGCCCCCTTTTCTTTTCGTCTCTCATCGATACGATATCTTTCCTCTTTTCCTTGCCAAAGATACGCTGCTTACACCGGATAAGATTTATTCTGCTTATCAGCTGCCGTCGGATCCACCTTCGTCTGCTGTGCTTCTCTGTATTTGAAGAACTCTGTGGCAACCTGCGGGAACAGGGCATAGGTCAAAACGTCCTCATCCTGCTGTTTCCACTGTGCCATCTCCTTCTCAATCTTATCCAATTCCGGCTCCAGAAGATCGGCCGGTCTGCATGTGATCGGTTCTTCATCGCCGATGGCTTTCTTCTGTACTTCTTTGTTGAACGGTTTTACGGTCTGACCATATTCACCCTTCAGCAGCGCACGGCTTTCCTTTGTAATCATCTTGTAGCGCTCGCCCATGATGACATTCAATACAGCCTGTGTACCTACGATCTGAGAAGAAGGCGTAACCAACGGCGGTTCACCGAAGTCCTTGCGCACACGCGGAACTTCTTCCAGCACCTGGTAATACTTGTCTTCCTGCTTCTGTTCCTTCAGCTGGGAAACCAGGTTGGAAAGCATACCGCCCGGCACCTGATACAGAAGCGTCTTGATGTTTACACCCATTACCTTCGGATTCAGAAGGCCTGTCTTAAGCGCGTCTTCCTGAATCGGGCGGAAGTAATCGGCGATCTCAGCCAGCAGATTCTGATCCAGTCCGGTATCGTATGGCGTGCCCTTGAGCGCCTCCACCATAACTTCTGTGGCCGGCTGGCTGGTACCCATGGAAAATGGGGACATGGCGGTATCGATGACATCGGCGCCTGCCTCCACACACTTTAAGTAAGTCATGGAAGCCACACCGGATGTATAATGGGTGTGAATCTGAATCGGGATCTTTACGCTTTCCTTCAAAGCGGTCACAAGTTCTGTGGCCTTTACCGGAACCAGAAGTCCTGCCATATCTTTGATACAGATGGAATCTGCACCCATATCTTCGATTTCTTTTGCAATGTTCTTCCAGTAATCCAGGGTGTAGGCATCACCCAGGGTATAGGACAGGGCCACCTGTGCATGTCCCTTTTCCTTATTGGCTGCTTTGACAGCTGTCTTAAGATTTCTGATATCATTCAGACAGTCAAAAATACGGATGATATCGATACCGTTGGCGATGGATTTCTGTACGAAGTATTCCACCACATCATCGGCATAATGGCGATATCCCAGAATATTCTGGCCTCTGAACAGCATCTGAAGTTTTGTATTTTTAAATCCGTCTCTCAGCTTTCTCAGTCTGTCCCACGGATCTTCCTTCAAGAAACGAAGGGATGCGTCAAATGTGGCGCCGCCCCAGCACTCTACGGAATGATAGCCTACCTTGTCCATCTTGTCCACGATGGGCAGCATCTGTTCGGTTGTCATTCTGGTAGCGATCAGGGACTGATGTGCGTCACGCAGCACTGTCTCGGTAATACCGACCGGTTTTTTAACGATTTCTGACATTTCCTTACCTCCTGAAACTATACGTCAAATTTTTTGTTCGTTTAAAGTGAATTAAAATACTCCAAAGATCGCCATAAATGTACCGGCCGCGACGGCAGTACCGATCACACCGGCAACGTTTGGTCCCATGGCATGCATCAGCAGGAAGTTGGTCGGATCTGCCTCCGCGCCGACCTTCTGGGAGACTCTGGCTGCCATAGGCACCGCAGATACGCCGGCAGAACCGATGAGCGGGTTGACCTTTCCGCCCGTCACCTTGTTCATGATCTTGCCGAGTACGACACCGGCTGCGGTACCGAACGCAAACGCAATCAGACCCAGCGCCACAATCTTCAGTGTATCCAGTTTCAGGAATGCTTCCGCGCTTGTGGTAGCTCCTACGGATGTACCCAGCATGATAACTACGATGTACATGAGCGCATTGGAAGCCGTCTCTGTCAGCTGTTTTACTACGCCGGATTCACGGAACAGATTTCCAAGCATCAGCATACCAACCAATGGGGCTGTGGTAGGAAGAATCAGCACAACCACCACCGTAACCACGATCGGGAACAGAATTCTCTCCAGTTTGGACACCGGACGCAGCTGCTCCATCTTGATCTTTCTCTCTTTCTCCGTCGTCAGAAGCTTCATGATCGGCGGCTGGATGATCGGCACCAGCGACATATAGGAATACGCTGCCACGGCGATCGGCCCCATGTATTCGGTCTGTCCCAGTTTTCCGCAAAGGAAAATGGAAGTCGGGCCGTCCGCCCCGCCGATGATGGAAATCGCTGCGGCTGCCTTTCCGTTGAATCCCATCAGGATCGCGAAGAAATAAGCAACATAAATACCAAACTGCGCGGCAGCTCCCATCAGGAAACTCGATGGGTTCGCAATCAATGGTCCGAAGTCCGTCATCGCGCCGACGCCCATGAAGATCAGAGACGGCATGATACTCCACTCATCGAGCAGATAGAAGTAATACAGCAACCCGCCCACACCGTTGGATGCTTCTTCAGGAGAAATCATGATATCCGGGAACATATTGACCAGCAGCATACCAAAGGAGATGGGAACCAGCAGCAGCGGCTCAAATCCCTTCGCAATCGCCAGATATAAGAATATAAAAGCGACGAGGATCAAAATGTAGTTACCCCAGGTCAGATTGAAGAATGCAGTCTGGTGGATGAGATTGCTCATTGTATTAATAATATAATCCATTCTTTCATTCCTCCAGTTTATCGGAAATTACATACGTTTCATGCAACTTCTGTACATTTTAG
Source organism: Candidatus Fimimorpha excrementavium (assembly GCA_018710785.1). GTDB lineage: Bacteria > Bacillota > Clostridia > Lachnospirales > Lachnospiraceae > Fimimorpha > Fimimorpha excrementavium. The sequence goes on along the minus strand of DVJD01000092.1, from coordinate 44,285 downwards.
TTTAAAGTTACCAATACGTCTCCAGCTTCAACAGAGGAACCAACGGTTACGTTTACGCTTGCCACTGTACCATCCTGAGGAGCTACAATCTCGTTTTCCATCTTCATGGCTTCCAGAATCACTACCACTTCGCCTCTTTTTACAGCTGCACCCTCTGCCACCTTTACAGCCAGAATCTTACCTGGCATCGGGGAATTTACTTTCACTGCGCCCTGCGCGCCTGCCGGTGCGGCTGCCTTTGGCGCTGCTTTTGGAGCTGCCTTCGGTGCTGTCTTTGGAGCCGGGGCCGGGGCCGCGCCGCCTGTCAATCCTTCTTCTACAGTTACTTCATATACATTGCCGTTAACAGTAATTGTATAATTTTTCATGATCGAAATCCTCCTAAATAATTATGCTCTTTTCCATTTACTTGTCTTTGCGCGGCGGATGGAACGGACAACCAGTCCATCGGCCGGTGTATCTTCCGATGCGGCGATGGCTGCTGTAATGACAGCTGCCAATTCCAGATCATCACTCAGATCCTCTTCTTCCTCCACCGGTTCTGCTTCCACAGGTACCGGTGTCGGCGCCGGTTCAGCCGCTTTCCTGCGTCCCTCTTCCCATTTATTGACAAACTTAAAGCAGCTGATAATCAAGCTGATCAGGATCAGGACAACGAATACGGTACCCATGCCCATCAGCGTATTTAATGCCGCCTGCTCCAGCTTTTCACCCATGGTGAAGACCGGATCGAATCTTCCTCCGCTGACCACATACTGACTGTTTTCCAATTTAAAGTCAACGGCAATCTCCGCCTCACGAAGTTCGAATGCCGCATCCATCTGAACTTCATACACATCATTTTCCATCACAACCGTCTTGGTCTCGCCGATGGAAACCAGTGCGCCCAGGTCATCCTTATTGGCATTCCATGCCTCCACAAAGGCAACCATGCCGGGATTCGGGCTGTCGCCGTCTTCTCCATAGGATGCCAGGATATTGTCCAGATCCGCATCCCCCATGGCGGTCAGCGCTGTCACCATATCCGGCGTCTCGCCTTCCAGCAGCTCGCCGACCGTCGAAGGCGCCAGTTTCTCAGAACTGCCGCTGTCGCTGCTGCATCCAGCAAAGGAGAAGAGGCAGGTAATCATACATAAAACTGCGATTAATTTTTTCATATTACGTTTCACCTCGCCTTAGATTGTGCCATGTTTTTTGCTTGGACGATCCTCTCTCTTTGTAAATAACATTTCAAATGCAGCAATTACTCTCTTTCTGGTATCTGTCGGCTCAATGATATCATCCACATATCCTCGTTTTGCCGCGGACAGCGCGCTGGACTGCAGTTCCTGATACTCTGCTGCTTTTGCGCTGACCTCATCCGGGTTTTCGCTGATGATCTTTGCGGCCATGGTTGCATCCATCATACCGATGGAAGCATTCGTCCATGCATATACCACATCTGCGCCAAGCGCTTTGGAATTCATAGTTACATAGGCGCTTCCGTAGGCATTGCCAACGATCACATTCACCTTTGGAACCGTTGCATTTGCAAATGCATAATTCAAAGAAGCAACCGCCTTAGCCATCTTCTTTTCCTGGCATTTGGTCGCAGCATACCCTTCCACGTTGGTCAGTGTCAGGACGGGGATCTCAAATGCGTCGCAGAAATTCACGAAATCCGCTGCTTTTTGTGCGCCTTCCGCAGACATCCTGCCGTCAAACTTCTCTGTTTCGTTTCCCTCTTCGTCAAACAATACGCTGCGGTTTGCCACAACGCCCACTGTGCTGCCATTTAAACGGATAAATCCGGTTACCATATCCCTGGCATAGGCGGATTTTGTCTCAAACACATAACCGTTATCAGAAATCATGCTCAGAGTGACAGCCGGGTCTGCCATCCCGTTTTCAATGGATTCGCATACGCGGTTCAGATCATCTTCGCATTCTCCATAAGACATATCATCTTCATTGTTCGCCGGAAGAATTGTGATCAATTCTCTCACTTTAGAGAGGATTTCTTCTTCACTTCCCACCATGTCCACAGTACCGGCTTCCTCACTCTGGAATGCCGCTGCGGCCGTATCACACTTGGAGGTATAATTGCCGTCCAGTGCATTCGGAGAATTCACAAATAATTTTGCGTTTTTTTCCTCCATAAATGTAAAATCAGACATGGCTGCCGATACTGCCATACCGCCGCCGCAGGAACCGAAAACGGCTGTCACCTGCGGAATCACGCCGGATGCCATGGCCTGACTCTGATAAATCTCGCCAAATCCGTTCAGCGCATCGGTGGCCTCTTCCAGTCTCAGACCGGCACAGTCAATGAGACCAATCACCGGCGCTCCGGTCTTCATGGCCAGATCGTATAACTTCACGATCTTTCTGGCATGCATTTCGCCCACTGCGCCTCCCAATACGGAGGCGTCCTGGCTGTAAACGTATACCAGATTGCCCTCCACAGTACCGTAGCCTGTGACAACACCGTCTGCCGGAACCTGTTTGGCCTGCAGGTTGAAATCTGTATTTCTGGCAGTTACATACCCGCCGATTTCAACAAAGCTGTTGTCATCAAGCAAAGCGGCAATTCTCTTACTTGCTGATGTTTGTTCTGTTGTGCTCATAATCCGACCTCCATCTTGTACTTATTCCCGCGAAGCAGCATGCCAAACGGCCATGCGTGTACCATCGGCTACTGCCGCGAAGGGCAAACACCCCGCAGCGTAAGCTGCACCGCAGATTTGCTTCCCCGCAGCCCTCTGCAGGGCATTTGACTGAAAATAACATCCAATTTTCTGCCAAGTATAATTGTACCTTTATTCCCTGAAATAATCAACCTCAATTTCACTTTTTATGGAGAATTTCTTAAATAATCATTTTTCAAAAATGCCGACATTTCCAAGATATTTTGACCACACATTGCGAAGGCACCACAGGAAATCCACCCGCTGTACCGATTCCTCTGTCACCACCGGAATCCGTTTTAAAATCATACTTCCAAGGCGGTATTCCACGGCTCCCACACAGGTCCCTTTTTCCACCGGCGCATGGATGGTTTTTTGGATCTGCAGCTGTACCTCCACCTCCTCCCAGGGAGCGAGAAGCAGGGAAATCGTCTTTTCTTCTTCCGGAATATCGATCCCGGTTTTTACGGTGACCTTGTCTGTCAGATTCCCCGTTTCCGGAACCCCTTCCAGAACCAGTACCGAATCTGTGCTGACCTCGCTCCACACATCCCGGATTTCATAATGGTCCAGTCCATACTGCATCAGTTTCCTCGTATCACTCCATTTGTAGGTCTTATTATTTGGCCAGCCGCAGGCCAAAAGGGTGACTATAAACGTTTTCCCGTCCCGGGTCAGCGCCCCCACATAGCAATACCCTGCCTTTCCGGTAAATCCGGTTTTCCCGCTGAGCGCCCCATCCATCATATCCAGAAACGCATTGTGATTTTGACAGGAAAAACTGCGTTTCCCCTCTGCATCTGAAAATGTATAGGAACGCGTCTGCGTGATCGTTAAGAATTCATCCTTTTTCGGCGATTCTTCGATGCAGTAGCGCATGATCCGCGCCAGATCCGCCGCCGTCGTATAATGGCCCTCGGCATCCAGCCCATTGGGGGTTACAAAATGGGTATCTTCACAGCCGATTTCTTCTGCCTTTTCATTCATCAGCTCCGCAAAACCTTCCGCACTGCCTCCCACGCCCTCCGCCAGAATCACCGCCGAATCATTGTGGGATTCCAGCATCATGGAATACAAAAGATCCCTTCCATAATATGTCTCTCCCGCTGACGCTCCCAGTTTTACGTTCGGCATCCCCGCCGCATAGGACGATACCGGATAAACCGCATCCTCACCTCCCTGCTCCAGTACAACAATGCATGTCATAATTTTTGTGGTGCTCGCCATGGGAAGGATTTTATCTCCCTCTTTTTCCACTAAAATACGCCCGGAATCGGCATCCATCAATACCGCAGATCGGGCGTATAACTGAAGCTCTTCTGTATTTGTATTTTCTGTCTGGACAGCATCCGCGCTCCCGCCAGGCGCTTCCGTCTCTGCCCATGCTGCAAGGGGACAGGTCAGCAGGATCACCCAGGCTGCAAACACCGCAGCCAGCCGTCTCCCCCTCTCGTGATATATTCGTTTTCTCTGCAATGGTTTCCCCTGTCTTCTTTCTCTTTTTTAACAGGGTATGTAGGCAGGCTCCTATTTATTCCCGCGGGCGGTCGGCCCCGGAGGCTTCCACCAGCTTCAATAGTTCTTTGGGATGGCGGACCACATACTTGGGATGACAGGCTCTCAGTTCTTCCTCACTGCGAAATCCCCACAAAACAGCCGCCGTATCCATACCGGCAGCTTTTCCCGTTTCCATGTCCGTGGCCGTATCCCCGATGTAGAGGCATTCCCCGGGCTGTACGCCCAGTCCTTCTGCCGTAAGAAATGCCCCGGCAGGATCGGGTTTTCTGGGAATCTCTTCCTTCTGTCCGCTGATCCGGTCAAAATAGCCCTTTCCAAATATCCCCTCCACATTATCCAGGGCACGCGCATGGGGCTTATTGGAAAGCACCGCGATCCGGATTCCCCGTTTTTTCAGCTCCTCCAGCAGTTCCCGAATCCCTTCATACGGTTCCACACGGTACATGCAGCACTCTTTGAATACCTTCTGATAGACCGAAAGCGCCTCTTCATAATGAACCAGCTGCGTGTCTCCTCCGTGAATCAGCGCCCGCTCCACCAGTTTTTTATAGCCTTCTCCCACAAAACGCTTGCACAATTCACTGTCGATGGGAGCGATTCCAAACTGTTCCATGGTGTCATTGACCGATTTTGTAAGAGCCCATATGGAATTTACCAGTGTTCCGTCCAGATCAAAAATACAGCATCGATACATCTTGTCCCCATTCCTTCCTATTCCACCACCACTGTGGCAGCATACTCATAATTTTTCATGCTTTTCTCAGAAATACTTCCCAGCCGCTGCACTTCACACTGCAGCCAGAGTTCCTCCGCAGCCAGCACAAAATGGGACAGCACCACACCGATATCAAAGTCCTTGATCTTTCCCATGGCAGGCATCCATTTCCACTGTTTGCGTTCAAACACGTGGACTCGGTTGTGATAGACGACAAACCGCCAGGGCTGCGCGTTGAACGCAGAAGGCGCCAGACGTGCGGTGCGAAGCATGGTTTTCATATCCTCTCCCATCTCTTCCTTCGCCACAATCATATCCTGCAGCCGCATCCGTCTCACGTCTTTTACATCCCGCTCAATACACTCCCGGCCCCATCCGAATGCCATCAGCATGACAGGCTTCAGCCCCTTTGCCGCGTCCGGCTGGTATGTCGTGTGAAGGGCGCCCTGGAAGCAGGATCCGATCCCTTTCGTCACCAGGTATAACACCAGCTGTTCCAGAATAAACCCAGCATTGGCAAGGGCCCTCCGCCCTTCTTCCGTATAGATGACCATGTAATAGGGAGCTTCTGCTTTCCATGCGCCGCGCACGGTCTTAATCTGCTCCGGGGTATCGAGAATTTCAATATGCCACTTGATATCACTGTAAAGAGGGGAGACAGCCTGAATGTATCGCCGAATATGTTTCATCGTCAGTTCATCAATCGGTTTCATCTGAAACTTACGCACTGATTGTCTTACATAAATGGCTTCATACAAGTTCATGGCTGCCTCCCCTTATTATTTGAATCAAAAAAACATCATTTTTTCAGAATTAGTATAACACAAATTCTGTTAAAAAAACTCATAAAAAAGAGTCATTTTTCTTACGTTTTTTGTGCTTTACCCTACCATCTTTTCCAGTTCTTCCACCAGTTCTTTGAACACATCCAAAGCAGACTGCACCGGCTCCGGCGTTGTCATATCCACACCTGCCACCTTTAAAAGATCGATGGGATCCAGACTGCACCCGCCTTTTAAAAACTTCTTATATTGCTCCACAGCCGCTTCTCCCTCTTTTAAAATCCGATTGGACAGCGCGATGGCCGCGGAAAATCCGGTGGCATACTGGTATACATAAAACGGGGTGTAGAAATGGGGGATACGCGTCCACTCCAGCCCGATCTCCTCATCGCTGACCATATCCGGCCCGAAGTAAAGCTGATTCAGTTCATGGTACGTCCGGCTGATTTCCTGCGCCGTCAGCGGCTTTCCTTCCTCCGCCTTCTTGTGCATCCGATACTCAAACTCCGCGAACATGGTCTGACGGTAGATCGTCCCCTTAAATTTATCCAGAAAATGATTGATCAAAATCATTCTCTCATTTCGATCCTCCGTTTTTTCCAGAAGATCGTGAATCAGAAGCGCCTCATTGCACGTGGAAGCCACCTCTGCCACAAAAATCTTATACCCGGAATAGACAAACGGCTGGTTTTTCTTGGAGTAATAGCTGTGAATGGAGTGTCCCATCTCATGGGCCAGGGTAAAGACATTGTCCAGATTCCCGCGGTAATTCAGCAGCACAAAGGGATGGGATTCGTAGCTGCCCCAGGAGTACGCGCCGCCCCTCTTTCCCTCGTTTTCATACACATCGATCCAGCGATTTTCAAAGCCTTCCTTCAGGATGCTCAGATATTCTTCTCCCATGGGCTTTAATCCTTCTGCCACCATGGCCTTTGCCTCTTCAAAGGAATACTCTCTGCCGCATTCCGGCACCAGAGGCGCATAGACATCATACATGTGAAGTTCTTCCACACCCAGCATCTTTTTGCGCAGACGGACATAACGGTACATGGAATCCAGATTTTTATGAACGGTCTCAATCAGGTTGTCATACACCGATTCCGGAATATTTCCCTGGTCCAGAAAACTGGCTCTGGATGTTTTGTAGTTTCTCGCTTTGGCAAAGAAGACGGCCTGCTTGATATTGGATGAAAAAATGGAGGCAAAGGTATTTTTGTACTGGTCTCTGACTTTATAGTACGTCTCAAAGGCCTCTTTTCTCACTGCTCTGTCCTTGGACTCCAGAAGGGGCACCAGACTGGAATCCGTCAGATCCACTTCCTTCCCCTCTTCATCCTTTACCTTGGGATACTTCATATCCGCATTTTCCAGCATGCGGAAAATATTGGACGGCGCGTTGCCAAGATCGGCCGCGTCGGCCAGAAGCGCTTCCACCTCGCCGGAGCGGGTGTGGGCATTCATGCGGAAAATCTCATGGAGCACCCGCTCATAGAACTTCAGCCCTTCTTCCTCTTCCATGGCCCGATCGACCCATTCCTGCGTCAGGGATAAGATTTCCGGATTCATAAAGGAGGAGCCGCTCTCCACCTTTACCATCAGATCCTCGGAGCGCATGGCCATCTGCTGATAATACGTGTCGGCCGTGTCCTGATCCCTTCTCTGCTGGGCATATACGTATACATTATCCAAAATACAAGCCATCTGATAATACCGGTCCAATGCCTCCTTCAGATGGGCGGGGCTGGTTCCAAGCGTTCCCTGAAACGCCTGAAACTCCTCCAGCATCTGCTCAACCTTCCCGCAGTCTTCCTCCCAGAGCGCATCCGTCGCATACATGGATTCCAGATCCCAGGTATCCTTCTTTTCCAATTCACTTCTCTTTTTTACTGTTTCCATCGTTTACCTCTTTCCTGAACAATCATCAAAGAATAACATCCAAGTCTGCTTTCTGCCCGTCCGCCGTCCCTGCCTGAAACGGCACAGCAAACCATTACAGGTTCTTAAACTGCGCCTGATACAGGTCATAGTATGCGCCGCGCTTATCCATCAGCTGGCTGTGATTTCCCTCTTCCATGATGGTTCCATGATCAATCACAAATATTCTATCAGCTTTTTTTATGGTTGACAAGCGGTGGGCGATGACAAAGGAAGTTCTGCCCTTAAGCAGCGTCTCGATCCCCTGCTGCACCAGCCGTTCTGTGTGGGTATCGATACTGGAAGTGGCCTCATCCAAAATCAAAATCTTCGGCATGGACACCATGGTTCTGGCAAAGGCCAGCAGCTGTCTCTGACCGATGGAAAGTCCGGCGCCCCGCTCGCTGATCTTCGTGTCATACCCATTCTCCATCTGCATGATGAACGCATGGGCATTGACTGCTTTGGCCGCGGCGATGATCTCTTCGTCTGTGGCATCCAGGCGGCCATAGCGGATGTTCTCCTTTATCGTCCCGGAAAAAAGGAAATTGTCCTGGGTCATGACGCCCATCTGCTTTCGAAGGCTTAAGATGGACACATCCCTCAGATCGTATCCATCCACCAGCACCCGTCCTTCGGTCACTTCATAAAACCGGCTGATCAGATTGACGATGGTCGTCTTTCCCGCTCCTGTGGGTCCCACAAGGGCAATGGTCTCCCCGGGTTTTATGGTAAAGCTCACATCCTTCAGCACCATCTGATCCGGCGCGTCCTCATAGGCAAAGGAGACATGGTCAAACCGGACTTCTCCCTTCACATCCGGCAGTTCCATGACGCCTTCTCTGTCTTTGATCTCCGGGTCAGTGTCCAGGATTTCAAAGACACGCTCCGCCGCGGAAAGATTCGTCACCATTTTGTTGTAAAAATTGGCCAGATTCCGAAGGGGGCTCCAAAACATTCCCAGGTAGGTGGAAAACGCAAGAAACGTACCGATTCCCACATTTCCCACACCCAGCAGGCGGATTCCGATGAAATACAGCAAAAACCCGCCCACGCCCCAGGTCACATCAATCAAAGGACCGAAAGCATCGGCAAACCGGACTGCACCTGTGTATGCACGGACCTGATCGTTGACCAGAATTTCAAAGTCTTCCATGGATTCCCTTTCCGACCGAAAGCTCTGCACGATGCGGATGCCGGAAAGTTTTTCATGGACGAAAGCATTCACATTGGAATTTTTCTTTCTCACCAGCTGCCAGCGTTTATGGGAAAATGTCTGGATAACATACATGCCCCCCGCCAGAAACGGCAGCGTGATGAGGGCTGCCAGAGCCAGTTTCCAGTTGAGCGCCATCATAATGGCCATGACACCGATGATGGTGCAGAAATCGGGAATCAGCGTGGTCACGCTGTCAGAAAGTACCTCCTTCAGAGAATTGACATCGCCGATGACCCTGGCCAGAATTTTTCCCGTGGGCCTGCTGTCAAAAAAATGAAAGCTCAGCTTTTGGATATGTACATACAGCTCATCACGGATTTCCAGCAGCACATGGTTTGCCATCTTCGCCACCATCATCATACGCAGTTTATCGCCCGCCAGCCACACCAGGTTCAAAACCAGCGCGAGGACGCCCAGCCCGAGAAGCCCCCGGATATCTCCTTCGGCGATATCCACGTCGATGGCATGCTGGATCAGCAGGGGATTGATCATGGTGATCCCCGTTGTAACCGCCATGATGACAAGCACGATGGCAATCGTCTTTTTATAGGACAACAGATAACGAAACAGACGCACGATGGTCTCCCGGTTCATCACCTGCTTTTGTTCTTCATCTTCGCGAAAGGAATTCACTGCCATGGTTTTTCACCGCCTTTCTGTTCTTCCGTCCCCGGCACCGGTTCCCACTGGGTATCGTATTGTGCCAGATACGTTTCATAATACATGCCTTTTTTCTCCATCAGACGTTCATGGGTCCCCCGCTCGGCGATCTGTCCGTCCTTTAAGATGATGATCTCATCCGCATGGCGGACCGCAGAGATCCGATGGGCGATGATCAGCTTGGTCACATCCTCCAGCTTTCCAAGCTCGGTCTGAATCTGGTATTCCGTCTCCATATCCAGCGCAGAGGTGGAATCATCCAGGATCAGGATCGGCGTTTTCTTTGCCAGCGCCCGCGCGATGCTGATTCTCTGTTTCTGTCCGCCGGAAAGGCCGACGCCCCGCTCACCGATGACGGTGTCATATTGGTCGCTGAGCCGCTGGATGAAATCATGGGCGCTGGCTGCGCCGGCAGCCTGACAGACCGTCTCATATTCCAGAACATCCCTCTGCCCCACACTGATATTTTCCTGAATCGTATCCGAAAACAGGAACACATCCTGCATGACCACCGCGATGTTTTTGCGGATATCCTCCAGCCGCATGGTTCTGACATCCCTTCCGTCGATCATCACCCGTCCGGCCGCGGCATCGTAAAACCGTTCCAGAAGATTGATGACCGACGATTTGCCGGACCCCGTCATGCCCATGATCCCAAGGGTCTTTCCCGCATCCACATGAAAGCTGATGTCACGCAGGATTTTGTGGCCGTCAATCTCCAGATCCACATGGTCAAAGGCGATCTCGCCCCTCACCCCATCCACCTGCACCGGATGTTCGGGATCTTTGATCCTGGCCTCCTCCTCCATGATGGCATCGACTTTTTTGTAGGAGGCAAAGGCCGCCGCCAGCTCGTTGGACAGCCAGCCGAGACATTCCATGGGCCAGATGATATTGTTGGCATATTCGGTGAAGGCTCCCAGCTGGCCGATGGTGATCTGACCGCGGATGACCATGATGCCGCCCACGATGATGACGCAGACCAGCATGATTTTCGTATAAAAAGAAATGTTAGGCTCATATTTTGCCAGCACGCTGGCCAGTTTCATGTTCAGTTCATAATATTTCCCATTCTGCCTGCGGAACTTTTCAATCTCATAGTCCTCTCTGGCAAAGGATTTTACCGTCCGCACACCGGCCAGATTTTCCTGTGCCACCGTGTTCAGCTCCGCATTCTGCTCACTGATATCCTGATAGACCCGGTCCAGTTTATTCTCCAGCCGCACCGCCGTCCACCCGACCAAGGGCATGGTGACAAGCGGCACGAGCATCAGCGCCGGACTGATGTGGAACATGCAGTAGAGTACGGCAATCGTATGAACGATGCTCTCCACAATCAGCATTCCGATGAATCCGGTCACCGACCAGATCCGGTCCACATCATCCTTTACTCTGGCCATCAGTTCTCCCGTATTGGTCCGGTCGAAATAATCCACTCCCAGGCCCTGGATATGACCAAAGAGCATCTTTCTAAGGTCTCTTCCGACACGCACGCCGGCACAGTCAAAAATAAATTCCTTGACATAGCCGCAGATGGCCCGCCCGAAGCCGATTCCCAAAAGCATCAGCAAGAGCCGCATCAAAATCCAGACCTGTCCGTCCACAATCACGTCGTCGATGATGCTCTGCGTCACCTGCGGCCCCTTCATATCCAGGTATATGGCCAGAAACATGGCCGCAAACCCAATCAGATACAGATACCACCATTTGGCCATATAGGCCAGCACTCTGTTTTTCTTATCCTTTTTCATAAATACCTCCTTACCGTTTCATCCCATTCTTCTCCCCCTGAATCATCCCATTCCGGATCCGCGCAGGCACGGCAGCCACTTTCCAGGCTTGCCGCATGCTTATCGCTCTCAGCTCACAGCGCCGCTGTTCGCTGTCCGTTGCCTGGCAAATGTCTGCTCGTGCAAGCACGGCAGCCACTTTCCAGGCTTATCGCTCAAAAAAAGGCCGGCAGATGTTGTTCTGCTGGCCTTTTTCGTTCTTCTCTCTTTTCCGCTGTGCCGCTCTCAGACAGCGCGGGGCAGGGCGGCAGCTGTCTGATGCTTCAGCCGGATTCGGATGATAAAAGCGGCGCCCCCGTTTCCAGGAACTGTCCGCAGAACAGAAAAAGGCCACAGTCACACAGACTGCGGCCTTTCCCTGAACGCTGCACCTTACTGCCCACAGACAGAAAATGCATAAGTAAAAACGGGACGATCTCTTTTACTGTTCACCGGAGAGGCGGGAAACAGACTGTGTCAATGCATCAAAATTTCCGGATATTTGATTGAAAATAAAAATAGTTCTATTTATTTGCAGCATAGTTCTGCCTCCTTTCCTCTCATTTTTGTTTTTTCTATCGTATCTTATTCTGAATTTTCTGTCAACCCTTTTTCTCATTTTTTTGATTAAATTAAATATAATGGAGACCCGGACTGAAAATAATATCTTGCTGACAAAAATATTGTTTCGGGAGTCAAATATAGGCCGCAGGGAAGCAAACCATCTTCCAGAGGGTTTTAGAAAACGTCGGTACTTGATTTTTTCAGCTCCAAAGGAGCGCCGAAAAATCTTATGTACCGCTACGTTTTCAACATGAACAGTCAAAAAAGTATCGCAAGAAATACACATGTTGGTTCATGTTTGAAGCGAAAGCGCCCCGATGGAAGATGGTTTGCTTCCCTGCGGCCGTCCGGGTCTCCCAATCTATTTTTTACAGCCCCGTCTCCGGTATCGCTGCGAAATCGTATCCCCTTGCTCTTGCTCCGTCGATGAAATCGCCCAGAATCTCTGTATTGGTGGCGGATTCTGCGTGGAGCAGGTAGATGGCTCCCGGATGCAGGCTGTCCAGACACTTCTGCAGGGATTCCGCCGGATCCGGCTGCTCATCCAGTTTCCAATCCACATGGGCAAAACTCCACCAGATCGGGCGGTATCCCAGGTCATGAACCACCTGCAGGGACTGCTCGCTGAAGGTTCCTTCCGGATAACGGAACAGCTTCATCTCATAGCCGAAGGTATCCAGCACCAGGTTATGCAGCTTCATGAGGTCTTCTTTTGTCCCCTCAACGCCCAGCTGCTGGATTCCTCCGGACGGATGGGCACAGGTGTGGTTGCCGATGACATGTCCCTCGTCAATCATACGCTGAATGTATTCCGGATTGCTGTCATAGAACTGCTTTGTGATGAAAAATGTGGCCTTTACATTTTTCTCTTTCAGGGTATCCAAAATGGTCGGGGTAAATCCGGCCTCATATCCCTCATCCATGGTCAGATAGATGGTATTGCTGTTGGGACCAATGCTGTCCCCATAATATCCGTACTTGCTCTCATAGTAGAAAACGCCGTTGGGACGGTTGTACGCATCCCTGTCGTTTTCCTGATATCCATAAGGAATGGCTTCATTGGACAGTGCGTCCACCGGGTCGGTAAACGCGGCTCCCGTAGCAAAATCCACTCCCAGCGACGTGGAAGGCGCGGTTCCTCCGGCATTTGCCTGCGGCGCTGTGGTGGCTTCCACCGGTTCTGCAGACAGATACTGGCTGGCAATATAGCATACCTGGCCATTGTAATCCACCTGGCTCCAAGTCTCATTATATCCAATTCTGTGAACGCTGGTACCCACCTCCAGCACGCCCAGGCTTTCACAGGATGTATTCGGTTCCACCCTCACATTGACTCTGGACGTCACATAGACCGTCTCGTCAACGGTCTCAAATCCTTCTGCGCTCTGCTGTCCCGCTGTCGTCTGTTCTGCTGTCGTCTCCGCAGCCGCCGTTGTATCTGCCGCTGTCTCAGCCGCCGTCTGAGCCGCTGTCGTAGCTGTCTCATCATTCTTCCCGCAGCCGCCGAGAACCACAGCCATACAGCAGCCTGCAGCCAAAAGCATGGCGGCAAACTTCTTTGGAATTTTCATAATCGTTATTTCCTCCTCATCGATTTCCCTGGTGTTCCGTTTCATCTTAGGTTTCACAAACTCAGGGTTCATTATAGCAAAAGATAACCGGGGATTCAAGGGGGAAGTTGGGAAAACCAGGACAAACATTTCCGTATTTTTCCAGCCAGTTTTCACCTGACGAATCCCCGTATAAACCGCTTCATTTGCGTGCATCATTCTTTTAGGACGTACAAAACGGGTGCCCATCCCAAACGGTTACCCAAAAAGCGGAGGTATCTGTTATGGCAGTATACAAAGTGGAAATCTGCGGTGTCAATACCGCAAAGCTACCGCTGTTAAGCGATGAAGAAAAAGAAGCTCTTTTTAAACGAATTAAAGCAGGGGATAAGCAGGCCAGAGAAGAATATATCCGCGGCAATCTGCGGCTGGTATTAAGCGTCATTCAGCGTTTTTCCAATTCCGGAGAAAATGTGGATGACCTTTTTCAGATCGGCTGTATCGGATTAATGAAAGCCATTGATAATTTTAATCCAGATCTCATGGTGAAATTTTCCACCTATGCCGTACCCATGATTCTGGGTGAAGTCAGGCGTTATCTCCGGGATTATAACAGCTCCATCCGTGTTTCCCGTTCTCTTCGGGATACCGCCTATAAGGCCATCTATGCCAAAGAACAATTGACCCAAAAAAATAACCGGGAGCCCACGGTTATGGAAATCGCAGATGAGGTGGGCCTTTGCAAAGAGGATGTGGTCTTTGCCCTGGATGCCATCCAAAGCCCCGTCAGCCTTTATGAACCGGTCTACAGCGACGGCGGCGATACTCTTTATGTGATGGATCAGATCAGCGATCAAAAAAACCGGGAAGACAACTGGATTCAGAAAATTTCCTTAAAGGAAGCCTTGAGCCGCCTGCCTGAACGGGAGAAGCACATCATCGAACTGCGCTTTTACGAGGGCAAAACCCAGATGGAGGTGGCCGAAGAAATCCATATCTCCCAGGCTCAGGTGAGCCGTCTGGAAAAAAATGCCCTCAAATCCATGAAGGCCTATCTTTCTTCCTAAAGACAAATCCGGATCCGTCTGCGGATGTCCCTGCGCCGATACGGATTCCGAGAAAAACGCGGAGAGTGCTGCAAAATTCGCAGCACTCCCATCTCTTTATACAAGATATCTGCACATCTGAACGCCCAGTCCCACCACGTCAAATACCAGCTGCTTGGTCCACGGTATTTCCCGGACCGTCACATTGGGATTCTCCTCATAGGAGTCCTCGTCGATGACTGTTCTGGACATGGCTTCCATATGCGCTGTCCGTTTCCATCTGACTGGCTTCTCCCTCTTGGGGAAAATACTCTTCTGCCAGTATCTGCGCTTCCTTTCTGTGGGCCTCACTGACCATTTTCAGATTCGCAAAGGGGACCAACATTCCAACGATCAGATATGCCAGGTAAACAGCGATCCCCAAAAGAATGGCTAAGACTATTTTCTTTTTCACAGACCACGTTATCATCAATTCCCCGTTTCCGCGCGTCATGCGCTCACAACCTGCCCAGATACCTGGTTTCAGACATCAGCACGGCCGGAAAAAGCAGCACTGGCATAGCATATAGCCCAGACAAAGTCTGCTGCACCAATCTCCCTGCATTACCGTGCCTCTTCCGTATCCCATTCCCATATCCTGATACCATTGGCCGCCTGATTCCAGGTGCTCCAGGAACGAACGGTACTGCATATTGCCAGGTTCCATTTCCACCGCTTTTCTGGCATGTGCCATGGCATTGATGTTATTTCCCACACCGGCATTGGCCACCGCACTGAAAAAATACCACTGGGCGTTTCTCTCCTTGATGTTGTTCAGTACATGTAACGCTTCCTGATAGTGGCCTGCATTGATGTAATTGGCTGCCGCCTGCATCTCGATCGGTCCGTTCCCGTAGGAATCGGAACTGCTCTGCTGGCCGCCGAAGCCTCCGAATCCGCCGAAACCGCCGTAGGACTGGCCGCCATAGCCCTGGCTCCCATATCCGTCATTGGAACGGTATCCGCGCTCCCGTTCTTTCATGATTTGATCATACGCCTGCTGGATCTCTTTAAACTTTTCTTCCGCCTGGGCCGCATTGGGATTATTCACATTGGCATCCGGATGGTATTTCCGACTCAATTTTCTGTATGCTTTTTTTATTTCCTCATCACTGGCATCCCTCGAGACGCCAAGTACCTGATAGGGATCAAAGAACATCGTTTTCTCCTAACTTTTCAGCACGCTTTCTGCGGTTTTCCACAAACCGGATCCAGACGCCTGAATACAATATATTTCTTAAAATTTCTTTGTAACGAATCACCGGCAAATATTCAAACGCCCGGCTGCAGTCTGCCATCATCAAATTCAGGATATACTGGCACATGTCATCAAAGCCCTTTTCCTCTTCCATACCAAGGAAGGGATTGTAGGTGCCTGCCTTCTTATCATGCTCCAAATCCTCGTAAGCATCCATGAGATAAATGAATTTGCCGAGATAAAATCCCATCCGGCCCAGAGGCTCCTTCCAGACATCCTCTTTCCAGATAAAAATCTCTTTCAGCATTTCACCTGTAAGCCCTGCCGCCTCATCCAAATCCCGACTCTTTCTCCTTTCGCACGCGTCCAATTTCTTCAAATAAACCGCAAGGGCCCTGACCTGCCTCGGATACTTCTTTTTCACCGCCGCATATTTCTTTTTCAATACGGCAGCATAGAATAGTTTGCGAAAATCCCGGTCATCCTTCCAGTCATCCAGCAGATTCTGGTATGCCAGAAGCAGATTCATATCGGCTGCATATTCCATGGCCGGATTTTGACAGCAGGCAACGGGCCGCGCGGGATGCATCGCACAACGCTTTTTTTCATATTCGGTCTTCTCACCATACAGACTGGTCAGCAGCATGCCCAAAAATGTCATATCATAGGTCAGAAGCAGCTTTGCCGCTCTGCCATACCGACATTGAAGCGTATGGCACAGTCCGCAGTAATATGCCTGATACGTTTCAAAATCCTTTACCTTTAATTCCCGTTTATTGATTGTGACATATCCAAACATAATTCCTCACATTCCGCCGTCAAGCGGATATCCGCAATCCGCTTCGCTGATTCGGTTAAATTTTCTTGATGAACTTCGTCTTACACTTGGGACAGGTGATTTCCACTCGCTTTCCTCCGGAACGGGGAACCCGGATCTTCTGTCTGCACTGGGGACATCGGTAAAAATGATGGGTACGAAGCTGCTTTATATGTGTCACAGTAAGCTGATATTTTTGATTTTCCCTGTATCTGGCGCTGATGTTTTTGGAAAACATACGATAGTATGTGTACACCAGCAGCAGGAGAATCAGAAGCTCAAAAATAATATTATGGATAAAAATGGACAGCACGATGAGAGCAATGGCAGCTCCCAGAAGAAACTTTGAAAAGTCGTCCACTCCATATCTTCCAATCATGAATTGCCTTAATTTTTCCTTCCATTTTGAAAACATGTTTTCCTCCATTTCCATGGCTGCCGGAGTCTTCCCTGTCGGCCGCCTTTCTAATTCCAATGCCATAATTATAAAATTATTTCTCACATAACTCAAGATTGGAATCTAAAGTTTTCCTAAAAAAAGAAGAAATTTTTTCCTGTTTAATCAAACAATTCCGTGGACAGATATCGCTCTCCGGTATCCGGCATCAGCACCACAATGCGTTTTTGAGCGTATTCTTTTCGCTGTCCCAGCTTCACCGCCGCGCAGAGGGCCGCTCCGGATGAAATCCCCACCAGTGTCCCCTCCAGCCTGGCTGCCATACGGGCATAGAACAGAGCTTGGGTATCCGCCACCCGGATCACCCGGTCATAAATGCCTGTGTCCAGAGCTTTCGGTACAAATCCGGCGCCAATCCCCTGTATCCCATGGGCGCCCGCCGGTTTTCCTGACAAAACAGCCGAGGTATCCGGTTCCACAGCGATGATTTCAATGCCTGGATTTTTCTCTTTCAGGTACCTTCCGGTTCCTGTTATGGTGCCTCCGGTTCCCACACCGGCCACAAATACATCCACCTTCCCGGCGGTATCTTCCCAGATCTCCGGTCCGGTGCTCCGGTAATGGGCAGCCGGATTGGCCGGATTGACAAACTGTCCCATCACAAAAGCGCCGTCCAGCTCCTCTGCCAGCTGATCTGCCTTTTCAATGGCTCCTGCCATTCCTTTTTCTGCTTCCGTCAGAACCACCTCCCCGCCATAGGCAGTCAGAAGTTTTCTGCGCTCCACCGACATATTTTCCGGCATGACAAAGACGGTATGATATCCCTTCACGGCAGCAATGGCCGCCAGGCCAATCCCCGTATTTCCGCTGGTCGGCTCGATGATGGTGCCGCCGGGCTGCAGCCTTCCGCTTTTCTCCGCGTCCCGTATCATGGACAGCGCCGCCCTGTCTTTCACGCTTCCCGCCGGATTAAAATATTCCAGCTTTGCCAAAATCTGGGCCTGCACCTTCTGCTCCTCCATGATCCGCTCCATCCGAAGAAGCGGTGTCCTTCCAATCAACTGTGTCATATCGCGATAGATTCTTTCCATGATAGTCCCCCTTTCCAGACTGTCTTATTCTTCTATTCCGCGTCCCATATTCCAATGGATCCGCCCGGGCATCCCGTTCCTGTGCCGCAGACGTTTTCAGAACTACTGTCCCGCGTCCGTCTGAATGTAGCCGCGTATGGTCTCAACCGTCACCGTATGTTCCGTCAGCGACGTCATGGCCAGCGGCACAAAGCCGTCAGACGGGTATGCCCCGTCCGTCAGTTTTACCAGATGATCTTCCCCATATTGGTACATCTCCCGACTGCCGTCTGTCTTCACGCACAAGATCCTTCGTTCTTCCCCGAAGATCGAAAGACTCCCCGTCAAATGTTCCACTTCAATCAGCGTATCCCCGGAAAAGCTGTACATCGCATACTCTTCCGACACCGGATCCTGCCAGTAGCCTGCAATCAGCACCGGCTCCTCCCGGTCATTCCAGGGCAAAAGCGCGAAAGAAGGCGTCCCTGTATGCCCATCCGGTTTCGTCAGCATGGTATTCATAATCACAATATAAACATCGCTCCAGTCATATCCGGTGGCTTCTGCCAGCGTGCCGATCACTGCCTCCGTCTGAAGTCCTGCAAAAACACCGGTTTCGGTTTCTCCTGCTGTCAGGGCCTCCTCCGGCGTCTCGGTTTCCTCCGCTGCGGTGTCTTCGGACACTCCTTCCGATATCTCCTCCGGTTCTGACGGCGCCTGCGGTTCTTCTGCCGCCGATGGCTGCGAAAAAGCCATGGACGTTGTCTCCGTGCGTTCCCCCGGCTGCATACTGCAGCCGGACAGAAGCAAGGCGGCAGCCGCGGCCAGTATTATCCGTTTTTGTCTCATCATTTCACCCATTCCATTATATGCCAAAGAGCTGATGCCACTGCATCGGACATCAGCTCTTACCATCAAAGCAGGGATGGTTCATCCGCTTCGCTGTTTATTCCCAACCGTTTGGCGGCTTTGCCGCCTGTCATCGGCATTTTATTTGAAATATTCCACACCGGATTCAAAGATCTTCAGATCCTGATCGCCGTAGATATTGATGGCTACCGAATGGCCGATGCGTTCGGAATGCGCCATCTTTCCAAGCACCCTTCCGTCCGGGCTTGTGATTCCTTCGATGGCACAGTAGGAACCGTTGATATTCCATTCTTCATCCTGTGCCAGATTTCCGTCCGCATCCACATACTGGGTAGCCACCTGGCCATTGGCAAACAGTTTCTGAATCCATTCATCGCTGGCTACGAAACGGCCTTCTCCGTGGGAAGCCGGATTGCAGTATACACCGCCCAGCTCAGCATTCTTCAGCCATGGGGACTTATCGGTCACCACTTTGATATATGCCATCTTGGAAATATGACGGCCGATGGTATTCGTCGTCAGTGTGGGAGAATCCGAGGTCTGTGCCGGGATAATCTCACCGTATGGCACCAGTCCCAGCTTGATCAGCGTCTGGAAGCCGTTGCAGATACCCAGAGCCAGACCGTCTCTCTTATTCAGGAGATCCATCACCGCTTCCTTCAGCTTGGCATTGCGGAAAGCGGTCGCAAAGAATTTTGCGGAGCCGTCCGGCTCATCACCGGCGGAAAATCCGCCCGGGAACATGATGATCTGTGCCTGTTCGATTTCTTTTGTAAACAGATCCACGGACTCGCGGATATCCTCCGCGGTCATGTTCTTCACCACCTTCACCGATACCTCGGCACCGGCGCGCTCAAATGCCTTGGTGCTGTCGTATTCGCAGTTGGTACCCGGGAATACCGGGATAAATACACGGGGCTTTGCCACCTTATTCTTGCATACATAGATCTCTTTTGCATGGTAAACCGGCGTATCCACCTTGGGCTGCGCTTCGCCGGAAACCGATGGGAATACTTTTTCCAACGTGGATTTCCATGCTTTTAAGGCCTCATCCATGGGGATGGAGACTTCTTTGTAGGCAAATACCGGCTCTGCCGTCACTTCACCGATGAGAGTATACGGTGACGCGATCTCATCCAGCGCGTCCGCGGGTACTTCTGCCACGATGTTTCCGAATCCCGGCGCGAACAATTCGGATGCGCTCAATGCGCCTGTCAGCTTCACGCCCAGCCAGTTTCCGAATGCCATCTTGCTGACTGCCTCTGCCACACCTCCTGCGCATACTGCATAGGCGGAGAGAATGGTTCCGGCTTTCACCGATTCGTGAATGCCGCGGTACAGATCCATCACCTGATGGTAATCCGGCAGATCATAGGCATCTTTCTTAATGGTAAACAGAACCAGACGGTTTCCGGCTGCTTTCAGTTCCGGTGTCACCACAGTCTTATCCGTCGCCACGTCCACGGCGAAGGAAACCAGAGTCGGCGGAACGCTGATATCATTGAACGTACCGGACATGGAGTCCTTTCCTCCGATGGACGGCAGTCCGAAACCGATCTGCGCGGCATAAGCGCCCAGAAGCGCGGCCAGAGGTTCGCCCCAGGTGGTCTCGTCTTCGGTCATTCTGCGGAAATACTCCTGGTAGGTCATGCGGATCTTGGAGAAATCACCGCCTGCTGCCACAATCTTGGAGATGGATTCCACCACTGCGTACACCGCACCGTGGTACGGACTCCAGCTGGACAGATACGGATTGAATCCATAGCTCATCATGGTAACCACGTCTGTGGTTCCGTTCATGACAGGCAGCTTCGCCACCATGGACTGGGTCTCGGTCAGCTGATACTTTCCGCCGTAGGGCATGAGCACCGAACCGGCTCCGATGGAAGAGTCGAACATTTCCACCAGACCCTTCTGGGAGCAGACATTCAGATCCTTCAAAAGATCCATCCAATGGGCCTTCACATCCACATCCTCGGATACCGTATGCTTCTTGAAATAGTTTTCCTTTTCATCCGGCATGGTCACGCATACGTCGGTTTCCTGATGGGCGCCGTTGGTATCCAGGAAGGCGCGGCTCAGGTTTACGATGTCCTTTCCTCTCCAGTTCAGCACCAGACGAGGTTCTTCGGTAACGACAGCCACCGGCACGGCTTCCAGATTCTCCTCTGCTGCATAGGCCAAAAACTGCTCTGCATCCTTCGGGTCCACCACCACTGCCATACGCTCCTGGGATTCGGAGATGGCGATTTCCGTACCGTCCAGACCGGCATATTTCTTCGGCACTTTATCCAATTCCACACGAAGACCTGCTGCCAGCTCTCCGATGGCCACAGACACACCGCCCGCGCCAAAATCGTTGCACTTTTTAATCAGCCTGCTGACTTCTTCTCTGCGGAACAATCTCTGAATCTTACGCTCTGTGGGCGCATTTCCCTTCTGTACTTCCGCGCCGCAGGTCTCGATGGACGCTTCGGTATGAACCTTGGAAGATCCTGTGGCGCCGCCGCATCCGTCGCGTCCGGTGCGTCCTCCAAGCAGGATAATAATATCGCCCGGATCCGACGTTTCACGCTTTACCGCGCGTCTGGGAGCGGCTCCCATGACAGCGCCGATTTCCATACGTTTTGCCACATAATCCGGATGGTAAATTTCTTTTACATATCCTGTGGCCAGACCGATCTGATTGCCGTAGGAGCTGTAGCCGCTGGCCGCTCCTGTCACGATCTTCTTCTGGGGAAGCTTACCCTTCATGGTCTCGCTCAAGGGGCGGGTCGGATCCGCGGCTCCCGTCACACGCATGGCCTGATATACATAGGTACGGCCGGACAGCGGATCACGGATGGCGCCTCCCAGACAGGTGGCGGCACCGCCGAAAGGCTCGATCTCCGTCGGGTGATTATGGGTCTCGTTCTTAAAGTTCACCAGCCACTCTTCGGTCTTTCCATCCACTTCCACCGGCACGACGATGGAGCATGCATTGATTTCCTCGGACTCTTCCTGATCCTCCAGCTTCCCTTCCTTTTTCAGCTTGCGCATGGCCATCAGGGCCACATCCATCAGGCAGACAAACTTATCGGTTCTCCCCGCAAAAATTTCTTTGTGTGTCTTTAAGTATTCCTGATAGGTCTGCTCCAGAACCTCTCTGTAATATCCGTCCATGAAGGAAATGTGCTTCAGCTCCGTCTGGAACGTGGTATGACGGCAGTGGTCGGACCAATACGTATCCAGCACACGGATCTCGGTCATGGAAGGATCCCGGTCTTCTTCCTTCTTAAAGTAATTCTGAATATGGAGGAAGTCTTTGAAGGTCATGGCCAGATTCAAAGAATCATACAGCTTCTTCAGTTCCGGCTCTGCCATGTCCTTGAATCCGTCAAAAATAATCACGTCTGCCGGTTCTTCAAATACGGTTACAAGCGTTTCCGGTACATCGGCCTGCGCCTCCCTGGAATCCACAGGGTTGATGCAGTGATTCTTAATGCGCGCCGCTTCTTCCTCTGTCAGCTTTCCGGAGATCACATACGTTGTGGCGGAACGGATCACCGCTTCCTCATCTTCTTTCAGCAAACGGACGCACTGCTGTGCAGAATCCGCCCTCTGGTCGAACTGTCCCGGCAGATACTCTACGGAAAAAATCGTATCCTCCGGTTCATGGGGAAATTCCATCTCATACAGATCATCCACAGGCGGCTCGGAGAAAATCGTATCCTTACTTCTCTCATACGTCGCATCTGAGATATTTTCCATATCATAGCGGATCAAGACTCTCACCTTGTCCACGGTCCGGATCCCAAGATAACTGCCGATTTCTTCCCGAAGCTCCTTTGCCTTCACGGCAAACGGCGCTTTTTTCTCC
Source organism: Candidatus Fimimorpha excrementavium (assembly GCA_018710785.1). Classification (GTDB taxonomy): domain Bacteria; phylum Bacillota; class Clostridia; order Lachnospirales; family Lachnospiraceae; genus Fimimorpha; species Fimimorpha excrementavium. The sequence goes on along the minus strand of DVJD01000092.1, from coordinate 21,632 downwards.
ACGTATACTCTTCTAACGCTCATAACGTCCTCCATAGTATCTATTTTCTATTCTTCTTCCGCCATTTATTACGGAAAATCAAACTACTGCGGTTTCATTATACCATTCTGTTTCCTGTCATGGCAAGTCTAAAAAACTTACGAAACACAGGAATGGTTTTTCTTAGCGCATGGAACTATTGACGGCATTCAGTGCGATTTTCATCAGCTCTTTTACTTCATCCACATCCAGCTGCATCTTTTCCGCCACCTCTTTGGCGGTGGCCTCTCTGCCATACTCTTCCGCCAGGCGTCTCGTCACTTCATTCATCACATTGATCTTGGCAGCCAGGGTTTCCCCCGCCTGGTCCGATTCCTCCTGTTCTTCCACGACACGCTTCATCGCTTCTCTCACCTGGCTTTCCACCACAGAAAGGAAGGCATCCACATACACCTCTTCTCCCTGCACGGCGGCAGCCACCTTTTCATAGGCCTGGACGGCCATCATCAGCGCCATATTTCCCTCCTGCACCAAATCCGACAGATCCACCCCCTTCTCTCCATATTCCTGCGCCCAATCGGCCACCTGTCCCAGATGGCCCTCGATGAGCCGGGTCCTGGCGTCTTCCTCCCCTTTCTTAAGCCGCACCAGAAGGTCGGCAATCTCTTCTCTGGAACAGGGCAGGATCCCCTCCATCTCCTCTTCATACATCTGATACACGCGTTCTTCCATGTTTTTCTCATCCTTTCCTAACTGTCTCGTTCCCAAAAATGCTTCACTTCCTCCCCCACCGTCGAAAGCCTGACCGGCACATAATCATCCCACTCCATGGGAAACTGTTCCACATACTCTCTGGTCAGGAACCGGTCGTCCAGAAGCACGATCACGCCCCGGTCGTCCATGGTCCGTATCAGGCGCCCGGCGGCCTGGAGCACCTTATTCATCCCCGGAAAGCGGTAGGCAAAATCAAACCCATTCCGCTTTTCCTCATCATAATATTCCTTCAGAATCTCCCGCTCCGTACACACCTGGGGCAGCCCCGTCCCCACCACGATCACACCGATCAGCCGATCCTCTCGAAGGTCGATTCCCTCCGAAAAAATCCCGCCGGTCACGCAGAAGCCCACCAGACTGGTATCCGCGGCCATCTCTTTATCCGTTTCAAAATGCTCCAGAAATTCTTCCCGCATGTCCTCCGTCATATGGGCGTCCTGTCTCAAAATTTCATAGGGCTCCTCCCGCTCCATGGCGATGGCAAACACCTGCTCCATGTAAGAATAAGAGGGAAAAAAGACCAGATAATTGCCCGTTTTCTCCAGGACCACCGACTCGATATAACTGAGGATCCTTTCAAATTCCCGGCGATTCCTCCTCGTATAGCGGCTGCTGACATCGCAGGCCACACACAAAAGCCGCTTCTTCTGCTCAAAGGGAGAACCGGCATAGACGGCATACTCTTCCTGATTTCCGCTCAGCAGCTCCTTATAATACTGGATCGGCAGCATGGTGGCGGAAAAGAAAATCGTGCTGATCCCCTTATCCAGACACTCCTTCAGCTGAAACGCGGGATTGACGCAGAGCAGTTTGACCATGAACGAACCATCCTCCAAAAGTTCTGTATACACCCGATAATGGTCATCCATCCGGTCATACGTATTTAAAAAATCCCGGATCAGGAAGAAAAATTCCGACGCCTCTTTGTGGGGTTCAAATCCCGGATGCCGGTCCCGGAATTTTTCCAGTTCCCCGTACAGGCTTTCCAGGCCCACCATGAGAGCCCCCAGGCCCTCCCCTTCCGGCAGTACCCGATACCGTTCACATTCCCTTTTCAAAGCCAAAAGCGCCCGGTTGCACCGCTCCAATTTTTTGACCATGCCGTCGTGTCCCCGGTACAGCCGCTTGGCAGCCATGATCTCCTCCTTCAGCAGACGGGCGCTGTACATTTCCCTGGCCCGCTCCACCAGGTTGTGTGCTTCATCCACCAAAAACAAATAGTCGCCGTTTACTCCGTCGGCAAAATACCGCTGCAGTTTCACATTGGGATCAAAGGCATAATTGTAATCACAGATCACCGCATCCATCCAGTAGGTCACATCCAGACACATCTCAAACGGACATACCTGATACTTCTGTGCATAAGCAAAGATCACTTCCCTGGTGGCTTCCTCTTCATGGGTGATCAGATCATACACGGCGGCGTTTACCCGGTCGAAATGCCCCTTGGCCCGCTCACAGGCCGCGGGATTGCACTCCATTTCCTCCGCCGCGCAAAGTTTTTCCTTGGCCGTGATGGTGACACTGGACAAATCCATGCCGCGGGCCCGAAGGATCTGAAAACTCTCCTGGGCCACCGAGCGGGTGATGGTCTTGGCCGTCAGATAGAAAATCTTATCCGCCCATCCCTCTCCCACGGCTTTCACCGCCGGAAACACCGTAGAAAGCGTCTTTCCGATGCCGGTGGGCGCCTGGATAAACAGATTCCTTCCCTGGATCATACTCCGATAGACCGCCACCACCAGATCCCGCTGTCCCTTTCGGTAGGGATAGGGAAATTCCAGGCCTTTTATGGAAGCATTCCTCTTCTTTCTGTGCTCATACAAAAACTGGGCCCACTTGGCATATTCTCGGATATAGCTTTGTACCTCATCCTCCAGCCGCTCCATGGTACAGACTTCCCGAAACCGCTTGGTTTCCTCTGTCTCAATGTTACAGTATGTCATCTGAATCCCCATCTGCTCCATCCCATGGCTCACGGCATACATATAGGCATAGCAGACCGCCTGCGCGCGGTGGACCAGAAGCGGTTCCTGAAACAGCGTGACATCCTGATACATCCCCTTGATTTCATCAATGGTCACGCTGCCGTCTGTCTCCGTCATGACACCGTCCGCCCGTCCCTCCAGCACGATTTCCACATTCCCGGCGGGAAAAGCCATCTTCATGGCCACTTCTGCCTGATATCCGGCTCCCATACGCTTTTGAATTTTCCGGTGAATCCGGCTACCCTCCCGCATGGCCTCCCGGTTCACCGCCGACCTCCGGTTATCCAAATCCCCCGAGCGCAGAACAAACTCCACCAGATCCCTCACAGAAATGCGGACCTGATTTTCCACCATCTTATGCATCTGCCGTTCCCCTCTCTCTTTCTCACACGTTTCTGCCCGTTTATTTTTTCATAAATCAAACCGTATCGTTTTCCGCGCTTATTGTACAAAAAAAGCCTTCCAGACAACTCTGAAAAGCTTTTTTATCCCAGTCGAGGCGACGTGATTCGAACACGCGACCTCTGCGTCCCGAACGCAGCGCTCTACCAAGCTGAGCCACACCTCGATTCCATATGATCGTTTCGACTGTCCTTGTCGATCACACGCATGTTAGTATAATACCTTTAAAGCGATTTGTCAACAATTTTTTTCAAATTTTTTTATCCAATTTTAACATCTAAATTGCAATATCAAATGGGACACTTTGCAAAGCTGTTCCTAAAAAGCATACTGAAATATGTTGCTAAAAATAGTACTTTGAATCTCGTACACAGGCCGGAGAGAGGGAACCTTTTCCCTCTCTCCGGCCGTCCGGGTATCCATTTGATTTATGTCTCCCTATCTCTCCACCAATTTCCCCTTCAGGAAAATCGCCTGAATCTCCAGATTTTCGTCCAGCAGCACCACATTGGCGTACTTTCCGTCTTCCAGGCTGCCGTATTTTTCAAACAGCCCGATGGATTTGGCCGGATTCGCTGTGGCGCAGCGCACGGCGCTCTCCAGCGGAATCCCCATCTCTTTCACCGCCACGCGCACGCAGTCCATCAGATTCGTGGCGGACCCGGCGATGGTTCCGTCTTTTAATGTGGCCCGATTTCCCTTTTTAAATACAGCCTGTCCTCCCAGCGCATACTCTCCGTCTTTCATGCCGGTGGCCTCCATGCTGTCGCTGATCAGGCAGATCCGCTCATCGGTAAAGATTTTAAATGTGGTGCGGATGGCTGCCGGGTGGATATGGACCCCGTCACAAATCAGTTCCACATATACTTCCGGATGATCCGACGCGGCCCCGATGACCCCAGGCGCCCGGTGGGAATAGGGCGGCATGGCATTGTAGAGATGGGTCACATGGGAGGCCCCTTCCTGAAATGCCGCCATGGCGGTATCGTAATCCGCCGTCGTATGGGCGACGGATACCACCGTATCCCCTTTGACCTGGCGGATAAACTCCATGGCCCCCTCTTCTTCGGGAGCCAGCGCCACCTGGCGGATGATCCCGCCGGAGGCCTGATTCAGCCGGTGAAACATGTCCGCATCCGGACGATGGACGAAGGCCTCATTCTGCGCTCCTTTTTTTTCCTTGGAAATAAACGGGCCTTCCATATTGATGCCCACCAGCTCCGCTCCCTTTTCATTCTTATGGGCAGCTGCCGCGCGGCATACCCGTGTCAGAGTTTCTTCATCCAATGTCATGGTAGCCGGTGTGATGGAGGTCACGCCGCAGGAAAGCTCATAATCCGCCAGCGCCTGAATCGCCTCCTCTGTCCCGTCACAAAAATCATGGCCCACGCATCCATGAAAATGGATATCCATAAGCCCCGGGATGGCATAACAGCCTTTCCCGTCAAACACCTCATCTTCCGGCGCATCCGCTGCGATCCGCTCTCCCAAAATCCCGATTTCTCCATCCTTAAACTGATAATCGGTATCAAATACCTTCACATTTTTAATTCTCATCGTTTCCCCTCTTCTGCCGCAATAAGATCTATTTATGATTTTTTCCCTTCAATTTAATATCCCAATTTCGGAAGCACATTTTTGGGCTGGTCCGCAAATACGATATCCGCATTCTGATCCATATAATGTTCTTTTTCATGGATGACAACCAGCTTGCTTCCGCCGAAATATTTCAGATAATTCTGAAACGTCTCCGAATCCAGATCCGTTCCGACCATCAAAAGCACATCCGCTTTTTCCACTTCCTCTGCTGTCTTTGTCATCAGGCGGCTGTCCAGCATCTCCCCAAACAGATATACGCCCGGCCGAATCACCGAGTTGCATACCTCACACAGCGGTACCCCCTTTGCTTTCCGGATATAATCAATGGAATACTCCTTTCCGCAGTGAAGACACTGGTTACGGTATATACTTCCCCGCAGATTTATCACATTTTGGCAGCCGGCCCGCTGGGACAGTTCAAACACATCATTGGAGACGATACACTGGACTTTTCCGGCCCGCTCCATGGCTGCCAGCGCATAAGACGATTCTGTCGGTTCAATATCTTTCCGGATAATCTCGTTTTTATAAAAATCAAAAAACTGATCCGTTCTGGTATTATAGTACACACTGGAAAAAATGTAATCCGGCGACGTCTTATATTTTTTTTCAATCTCATATGCTTTTTCCGCTGACTTCAGACCATAAAAGCCCGCTTCTTCTTTGATCTGCGATCCCAGCAATACTACGGTATAGCCGCTTTGATCCAATACTCTTCTCAACATTTCTATTGTGCCTCGTACCATACTGTCTTCCCCTTTCCTCTCTGTTTCGTTTCATAAAAAACAACCGTCTTGCAGCCATTTTTTGCTAATTTCATTATACTTTTTCCATCTATTTCTGTCAATATAAGTTCCGAATTATAATTTCATCTTAAATTAAGAAAAAACAAAGAATATTTTCCCTTCATTTGCGGATAATACCATGGATCCGTCTCTTCACTAACGGGCCGCCAACGGTTTTTTTCTGGCAAAAGACCGGCTGGCGATGGCAGCCGGAAAACCAAGGCAGATCTGCACAATCCTATTTTTTACATTTTTCGACATTATTTTTAAAAAAGCATGGATTTTATATTCCAATAATGATACACTAAAATGTACCATAAATGACTGCGGTCAGCCGGACACCTCTGTTTGGCGGTTACGCCGCGCTCATAAATCGTGTACGTTTCAAACCAATAAAGAAAAGGGGATTCCAATCATGAAAATCGGATTTGATAATGACGCCTATCTGAAAATGCAGTCAGAACACATCAAAGAACGCATCAGCCACTTTGACAATAAACTTTACCTGGAATTTGGCGGAAAACTGTTTGATGATTACCACGCTTCCCGTGTCCTTCCCGGATTCGCGCCCGACAGCAAGCTGCGGATGCTGATGCAGCTGGCCGACCAGGCCGAGATCGTCATCGTCATCAGCGCTTCGGACATTGAAAAAAACAAAGTGCGCAGCGACCTGGGCATCACCTATGACGAAGATGTGCTTCGTCTGATGGATCTGTTCCGCTCCAAGGGACTTTATGTGGGCAGTGTCGTCATCACCCAGTATTCCGGCCAGTACAGCGCCGATATCTTCCGCGAAAAGCTGACCCGTCTCGGAATCCGTGTTTACACCCATTATGTCATCGAAGGGTATCCAAGCAATATTCCTCTGATTGTCAGTGATGAGGGCTACGGAAAAAATGATTATATTGAGACCTCCCGTCCTCTGGTTGTCATCACAGCGCCGGGTCCGGGAAGCGGCAAGATGGCCACTTGCCTGTCCCAGCTTTACCATGAACATAAGAGAGGTATCCGTGCAGGATACGCGAAATTTGAGACATTTCCCATCTGGAACCTTCCGCTGAAGCATCCGGTGAATCTGGCTTATGAAGCTGCCACCGCTGATCTGAATGATGTCAATATGATCGACCCGTTCCATTTGGAAGCCTACGGAGTAGCCACGGTAAATTATAACCGCGATGTGGAAATTTTCCCGGTTTTAAATGCGATTTTTGAGCGCATCTTCAAAGAAAGTCCCTACAAGTCTCCGACAGACATGGGCGTCAACATGGCCGGGAACTGCATCATAGACGATGAGGTATGCAAAGAGGCCTCCCGCCAGGAAATCATTCGCCGCTATTATAATACCCGCAATGATTTTCTCGAGGGAAACGTGGCTCAGGACTGCATCTATAAGATCGAACTGCTCATGAAACAGGCCGGCATCACCAAAGAGGACCGTCTCGTCGTACCGGCCGCCTTAAAGCTGGCAGAAGAGACAGGCACTCCGGCCGCTGCCATCCAGCTGGAAGACGGCTCCATCATCACGGGAAAAACGTCGGATCTTTTGGGCGCCTCCGCCGGTCTTTTATTAAATGCCTTAAAAGAGCTGGCCGGCATCGCCCATGAAATCCATGTCATCAGCCCGTCTGCCATCCAGCCGATTCAGGATTTAAAGACCGCCTATCTCGGAAGCCACAACCCGAGACTTCACACAGACGAGGTACTGATCGCCCTTTCCATCAGCGCCGCCACAAGCGCCGATGCCAAAAAGGCCATGGAACAGCTTCCAAAACTGCGCGGATGTGAAGTGCACACATCTGTCATGCTCTCAGACGTGGATCGAAAGACCTTTAAGAAACTGGGCGTCAATCTGACGTGTGAACCCAAGTACGAAAGCAGCAACTTATATCACTAAAATCAGACAGGAAAAACTCTTTCCTATCCGCCCCGGGCAACGGACAGCATCGCTCTTCGCTGTTCGTGGTCCGGGGCAGTCCATCTGCATAAGATGCAGCGTTTTTTGGAGGTATGGTATGAAAATTATAGGAATCGCAGGGGGAACCGGCTCTGGAAAATCCACGTTTACCAACCGGCTGAAACAGGCATTCCCCAATGACATCACGGTCCTGTACCATGATAATTACTACAAGTGTCAGGATCATATTCCCGTGGAGGCACGCAAAAACACCAATTATGACCATCCGTCCGCGCTGGACACGGATCAGCTGGTCCACGATTTAGAACAATTAAAAAAAGGCTGTCCCGTGGACAGCCCCGTCTATGATTTCAGCACCCACAACCGGACGGACCGCACCATACGAGTGCTGCCCCATCCGGTCATCCTGGTGGAGGGAATCCTCGTCCTGTCCGACGACAGGCTCAGAAATCTGATGGATATGAAAATCTTTGTGGAAGCCGACGCGGATGAGCGGATCCTGCGCCGGGTGGTGCGGGATGTAAAAGAGCGGGGCCGGGACATCGAAGGCATCGTGGATCAGTATCTGAACACCGTAAAGCCCATGCATTATATTTATGTGGAGCCTACGAAAGCACTGGCTGATCTGGTCATCAACAGCGGCATGAACGAAGTAGCCTTCCAGGTGGTGCGGACACAGATTCAGGAGTGGATTCGCCGCTCTCAGTGAAACGGAATCGGGTCTTCCCAAATCACCGGCTTTCCGGAAAGAATCCGCGCCGGATTGATCTCCAAAAGCAAATCAAAGCAGCCCGGTCCGTATTCCCGATCCAGTACATATTCCAGCTCCGTCAGATCCGGCGTACGGATGACGGGGCCGTGGGCATCGGAGGCGGCCACGGCCGCCAGACGGTGGCGCAGCAAACGGTCCGCCGTCTGCTGCACCCGCCTTCCGAAGCGTCCCAGAATACTGCCCTTATTGACCTGAATGATGACTCCCATCCGATACCACTCATAAACCAGTTCCGGATGATCCATGACGCAAAAATACCGTTCCGGATGGGCCAGCACAGGCACATACCCTTCTTTCAAAAACCGCTCCAGGCATGCAAATGCCGTTCTGATATCCACGTCAAATCCAAATTCTATCAATGGATGCTTTGTTCCCCCCAGTGTCAGAAGAAGCCCTTCCTTTAATTTGGACACTGCATCCAAATCCGCAAAGATCTCCATCCCCTCCACCAAAGTCACCGGAATCTTCTCTTCCTGAATTCTTTGACGCACCCTTCCAAGGGTACTGCGGTACCGGTTCCAATGCGCCTCTCCACGCTGGCCCGGAAGATTGCTGTGGGGTGTGGCGGCGATCACCGATACGCCGCTGTCTGCCGCCATGTCCGCCATCCGAACCGACTGCTCCAGATCTTGGGCCCCGTCATCCATCCCCGGCAAAATATGCATATGCAGATCTATCATCGTTCGTTCCTTTCTCACTGGACGGTTACCCGAAGCACCGCCTCTGTCTCTGCGGTATGGTCATAGGAATCCAGCTTATATACCACCCGGTAAGACCCCGGCACACCAATATTCACCGCGTCTTCCACCTGTACCTGATCGACGGCGCTTCCCAGGCCATTGTCGGCAGATGCCAGGTACGCATAGGGATCCCATTCGCTCCCGACAGACAGCACCGCCTCATCGGTGTACAGCGTAATCACCGGATCCTTCACCTCTCCTTCGATATGGGCCGTCACCGTAACCTCATCCGAATCCTGGAACTGATTTCGCACCTGAAACCGCATTTCATAGGTATTCGTTCCGACTTTCTTCCTCTTGCACGTCACCTGATCCGTAATGTCTCTGGAAAACCCATCCTGGGCAGACAGCGCCTTTTGTTCTTTGAGCACGCCGATCAGATCCGACAGCTGAGAAGCCTCCAGTTCCAGGGGATCAGCTGCTGTAATCTTTGGCCCTTCATAGCCGGAAAGCACCAGTTTCCGCTCTCTGGCAACCTCTGCTCCATTCTCATCAAACAAGCGGTACTGGATGCGTTTGGCGGTCAATCGATCATCCGCAAGCAGAGAAACCTCCACCAAATCGGTCAGATCATTGCCATCCCGGTCCCGGGCGGATACGCCTTCCATCAGATCCAGCATGCCTTCCCCATCGTACACCAGCTCTTCTGTCTCGAAAAGAATCTCTGCCCCCGTATCCTTTGTCTCCCGGGCCGGCGTCTCAGCCTGCCGATCCCGGGCTGCGGCCAAAATCAAAAGGACCACGGTGCATATCAGGGCCGCCAGCCCCACCATGACCTTCCAGATCAAATTATTCCTTCTGTTCATCCTTCGCATCCTCTGTCTTACGCTCTGCATCGTTTCCATAATAGGACCGGTAGTATGAATACTTTCCATACCGTCCATATCTGCCGTAGCGCCCGTATCCATAGTACCCGTATCCGCCGGTGATGCCGGATACCCCGTTGAAAACATAGCCGAGCAGTTTTCCGTCCTCCTCATCCAAAACGGAGACGCTGTCCAAAATCCGGCGCTTCTGCACATAGTCCTGCATGATGACGTACACCACTCCGTCCGCATATTCCCGCAGAAGAAGCACATCCTCGAATCCCTCGCTTGGCGGCGCATCCAGGATGATGTAATCCATCTCCTCCCTGGCCTGCTCCATGAGTTCGGCAAATGCAGGCGAGGACAGCACCGCCGCTGTCCGCCGTTCCCGCTTCGTGCCTCCCAAAAACCAGATGCCGCTGTCTTCCAGATGGGTGACAGCCTTTTTCCAGTCCGTCTCGCCGGATACCACCTGGGACAGGCCTGCCGCCCCTTTGGCTTTTATCTGCTCGGCAAGCTGCTGTTTTCTGAGATCTGCGTCAATCAAAAGTACCTTCTTTCCATGCTCGGCGAACTGATAGGCCAGATTCATGGAAACCACGGATTTCCCCTCACCGGAAATCGTACTGGTCACCAGCAGGACCTTGCCCTTCCGCTCTTCCAGCTCTCTGGCGATCCGAATCTGCAGGGTCTCCATGTTTTCCGCAAACCAGGGATTGATCCTCCGGTTTTGAATGCTTGGATAAGACTGGGCTGCCTTTCTCCTCATCTTGTGACGGACCTTGGGCAAAGATGCCAGACAGTTCAGATTCAATACCTGCTTCAGCTCTTCCTGCCTATGTACCGTCTTTCGAAAGACCGCATACAGAATAATCCACGCCATGCCCGCAGCCGCGCCGATCAGAATCCCTCTCTCCACGCTGCTTCGATAACTGGGCTGGTTAAACGGTGTATCCGGCAGATTGGGGGGATCAATCATATAAAACTTCGTATCGCCTATGACAAAGCGCGCCACATCCGGATACACACGGATGGCCGATTCCAGAATCCGCTTGGCCTCCTCAGGATCGCTGCTGACAGCGCTCATGGTCACCATATTGGACTGGGAGATGGTCTGGGCCGATACGGAGCCCATAATGGTCTCGGTCCCCAGATCCTCCTTCATGGCGTCCGTCAGCAGATCGCTGCTTAAAATATAGGGAAACGTCTTGGCCAGCTGATCCGCCGTGGAACTGTCATAATAATAGTTGTAGCTGCCGTCGCTGCCGTCGGATGTACTGGTCGTCACAGTGAATGTCGCCTCAGACCGGTACATGGGCGTATAGTAGCCGGAGGAGCGGACATACATGACCAATCCTCCTGCCAAAGCAAGCACCACCACCAGCCACCAGAATTTCCGAATTCCCCGGAAAAAATCCTGCAGAAGCACAAGCAGATCAATCTCCATTTCTTCATTTTCCTGTCTCTGTTCTTCCATCACATATCTCCATTTCCATCATGATCGGTCCTGTTTGCTCTGATATCCGTAATATCCATAGGAGGAAGTCATCCTCTGCCACGGATACTCTCTGTGAAATGCATTCAAAATATACCCGGCGAAATCGGCGCCCGACTGGGTGACGACATCGGAAATATCATTGATGACCCCGATATCGCTCCAATCCTGGCGTACCACCAAAGCCACGGCATCCACCTGTCCCAGGATGATCTCTGCGTCGGTGGCCAGATTCATGGGCGGTGTGTCAATGATAATATAATCCACCAGCCCGCGGCACTGCTGCAAAAACGTCTTCATCTTTTCCCCGTTTAAATCCCGTCCGGAGCGCCGTATGCCGTGATACTGGAGTACCGTAAAAATCCCGGATTTTTCCCGCGTAATCACATCCTGGATGGAACATTGCCCCTCCAAAAATTCCGACAGGGAGTGTCCCGTCTCTTTCGGCCGGTCAAAAATCTTATACAGCGCCGGTTTTCGCATGTCGCCGTCCACCAAAAGCACCTTTTTTCCCTTTTCCGCCAGGGCCAGAGCCAGATTGGCAGCCACCGAAGATTTTCCCTCATTTTCCTCCGCGCTGGTCACCATCAGAATTTTCTGTCCCCGCCGCTTCATATGATGCTCCAGTACGGTACTGATCCGGCGCACCGACTCGCTGAAGGCCATACTGTGAAGCGACGATGAGATCAGCAGCGCTTTCTTTCTGCGCCTTCCCAATATCGCTTTCAGCGTACGGTTCTTCCGCTCATAGGGGATGGTTCCAAGTACATGACCGTCCAGCTGGCGTCTGGCCGTCTCCCGGGTCTTTACCGTAAGGCGGAGAAAGGAAAACAGCGCGATGGCCGCCGCCGTCAGGCCTCCGGCCCCCAGCATGCCGATTTTCTGAATCCGGCGTATATTTTGGACATTGGACGGGCTTTGGGGAACCGAGGCCTCTTTCACCATGTCCAATCTGGCATTGGAAAACAGATACTCCGACACCGTATCATAGTTTTCCAGCGCAGACTGGATCATCAGATACGTCTCCCGCGGCGAAGGGGAGGTGGCGCTTAAAATCAGCAGGTTGGTCTCGTCGATGACCGACGCTCCCAGCTCTCCGTCAAAATGATCCCACCCCAGATCTTCCATGATCGTATTCTTCAGGGCATCACTCTGAAATACTTCGCCCAGTACCCCCGCCATCTCATTGGTCAGGCTCAGGGACGAATAGACACTGCCGCTGTTTCCTCTGGACGACACCGCCACGGTGGCCGACGCCGTGTATTCCGGAACATAGCGCAGCTGATACACCCCCGCGATTCCAAACCAGGCCGCCAGAACAGCCAGGAGAATGACCCAGAAATTTTTCAGCAAATCCACGCAGACACTTCTCAGATTAAAATCTTCCAAACGTAATTCCATCGGCTCTCCTCCTACTCTTCCACAATCACAATCATCCAGGTGACGCCGGTCCGTCCTTCCTCGTCTTCGGCTGTATACTCCACTTCATAGCAGCCTGGCACAGATGGATCCACATCAGACTGGGCCGTCACCTGGACGCCCACGGCTTCGCTTCCATCTTCCAGACGGACGGCCGTCACGTATCCGTCCGGTGAAAAGGCGCTCCCCTGTTCCAGATACAGCAGATTCGTCTCCAGATCCAGTGACAGGGCCTGGGAATCACTGTTCACCACATGAACAGGAAGCACTGCGTCGGCATAGTCGCCAAAACTGTTGGAGACCTCCACCGTCATGGTATACTCTCCGGTTCTCAGATAACTGATGTCATTGGCCGTCATCCGAACCTGCGCGCTGATATCCCCGTCCAGCACATCTTCGGCGCCCACGTTGGAAATGGCATCTCCGGAAGCCCCTTCCAAAAATACCAGCGGCGCCGACAGGGTAAACCGCGGTGACCGATAATCCTCAAATTCCACCTCCCGGGTCAGCACCGCCGACTGATTGGCGGAATCAAACACCACGTAGGTAGCCCGGCAGATCCCCGGCGTAGTAAACCGGGACAGCCCGCCCAGAAGAATCTCCCCCGTCAGATCGCCGTCCTCCTCATCATGGGCCGAAAGACCTTCCATAATGTCCTCTTCCGTGTAATCACAGGGAACGACAATCCGCTCTGTTTCACTCACAAGCTGCGGCCGATTGGGATCTGCATTGGCCATCTCCTGATACTCAGCCAGCCCATAAATCCCGACAGCGGCCAAAAATATGACTATGATTACTGCTCGTATCGCTTTCATACCTGTTTCCTTTCCTTTCTTTCCGTCCAGCAGTCCCTTGCGTCCGGAGCCTCCATTTTGTTCACAATTGATTCCTGCGTTTGTCCTGCGTCAGTCAGCAAATGGAATGGACAATTATTGTTCTATTTGTTATAATCGTAATATAATGTATATCAAAGGAGGGTTTTTCATGTATTCCAATTTTTCATCGCTTCTGTGTTCCTACTTTCACCAGACACCGTCCCATCTGCACCGCCCTGACTGGCTGCGCCTCTATGAACTGGGGCATAAACACAACATTCTGCCGATTCTCTATGAATCCGCCCGGTCTCTGCCGGAATTTCAGACGGCTCCGGCCTCCGTACAGCAGAAATTTTTAAACACCGCGGTCAGCCAGATCGTAAACCAGCAGACCCGCACAGAAACCTTTCTCTGTGTCTACCGCGCCCTGACCGACGCGGGGCTTCGGCCGCTTATCTTAAAGGGGCTGGTCTGCCGTCTGCTCTATCCGCAGCCGGACTGCCGTCCCTCCAGCGATGAAGACCTGTGGATCGCTCCCTCCGATTTTTCTCTTTGTGATTCCGTCCTGCGCCAGTGCGGCTACACCTGTGTCACTCCCCAGGTTTCCCCGGAAGTCTTAAAAACCATTCAGACCGTCAATTATGAAAACGGAATCCTGACGCTGGAAATCCATATCAATCCCTTTGGCACCAAAAGCGCCACACACCGTGCCATGAACCGGATTTTTGCCGGCGCCCTGGACCATCCCATGGCCTTTTCCCTAAACGGGCAAACCCTCTGGACCCTGTCGCCCACCCGCCACTACCTGTTCCTTCTGGTACACCTCTATAAACACTTTCTCTCCGCCGGAACCGGCATCCGCCAGCTTTTGGATCTGTGTCTGTTTGACACGGCCTACGCATCCCGAATCAACCGGACGGTGGTATGGCAGGCGGTCCGCGCCCTGCATCTGACGGACTTTTATGGGAGCCTTTTGAAAATCGGCCGTACCTTCCTGGGCTTTTCCGATCTGGCCGCGGGCAGCCCGCTGCCGCAGGGAAAGAACCTGGACGAACGTCCTCTGCTGGCGGAGATGATGGACGCCGGATGCTTCGGTGTCCAGGACGAAAGCCGCCGCTACAGTTCTGTCTTCACCCAGGCGACGCTCCACGGCACCGGCCTCTTCTCCATCCTCTTTCCGCCCCTTGGCCAGCTGCGCTCCACCTCCCAAGCGCTGGACCGTCATCCCTGGCTGCTGCCCCTCTTTTGGATCAAACGGTGGAAACGCATCGCCTTTCGCATCCTGGACGACCAGTTCTCCCTGGGCGGCATCCTGAACACAGGCCTGTCCCGCATCCGCGTATTCCGCCGCTATGGCATACGCCCCATCCGAAAACACGGCAGCCGCCTTCCGGCCTTATGGCGGAAAAAAGAGGATACTCCTTAAACAGTATCCTCTTTTTCATACACTCCCACTCTGCAGCTTCTTTTTGTCTTCTCCATCTGTCTCCTCAAATCTGCCGTCTTTCACCCGGTAAATGCGGTCACAAACAGAAAAAACACTGGGCCGGTGGGCTGCCACCACAATCAGCCGTTTCGGATCATTTTTAACAATATTCGCGATCACCCGACGCTCCGTATCCATATCCAGGGCGCTGGTGGCTTCGTCCAAAAGAAGCACCGGCGCTTCCGACAAAAGCGCCCGGGCGATGGAAATCCTCTGCTTTTGTCCCTCGGAAAACCGCTGGCCCAGCTCCCGTACTTCCGTATCTACGCCATGCTCCAGCTTCTCCACAAACTCCCAGGCACAGGCGGTTTTCAACGCCCGGATCAGTTCCTCCTCACTGGCATCGGCCTTCATCATTTTCAGATTATCGGCGATGGTCCCCTGAAACAGCGTATTCCCCTGGGGAATATAGCGGAACAGACAGCGGGTGGAGGACGAAATGGAAAGGCTCTCTCCGCCCGGCACGCCGATGCAGAGACTTCCCTCCCGAAGGGCATACAGCCCCAGAAACAGCCGGAAGGTGGTCGTCTTCCCCTGGCCGGACGGTCCGATGAGTCCGATGATCTCCCCCGGCGCTCCGTAAAAGGACGCGTGGGTATAAACGGGTTTGTCCTCCTCATACCAAAAGGCCCCATCCTCCATCTTCAAATAAAGACCGCTGTCACCGGCTTTTTTCAAAAGCTTCTTGGCCTCCTGCTCCTTGCTCCTATCTTCCTTGGGCATCTCCACCAGCTCCATCACACGCCCGGCGCTGATTCCGGCCCGGATGGCAGTGGGCAGAAGCCCGGTCACAGAAGAAAAAGAACCCCGGAGGGAACCGGCCATCCCCACCAGCATGGTCATGCTTCCATAGCTGATGTCTCCCCTCCACAGACGCCAGATGGCAAACCCGTAGCAGGCATACCCCACCACCTGTCCCACCAGGGAGGTCACCACCGTCAGCCCCGACTGGAACCGGTTCTGATCCAGCGACATCTTAACCGACTCCTGCTGAACCGCATGGAACCGGCTGGTAAAAAAGGGAACCAGGTCAAAGGCTTTGATCAGCTGAAGATTCTGGAAAATCTCCTGATCCACCGTCATCTTCGTACTGGCCAGATTCTGGTTTTTTTCCTGGTATTCCCGCATCTTTTTCGTCATATAGCGGCTGGACAGAAGCGTAATGGGCGCTCCCGCCAGAGCGATGACGGCCATGATGGGGTCATTCTGCATCATGATGACAAAGGCGCCGCCGAAGCTGATGCACACGGAGATCACATTGGGAATAAAACTTAAAATACTGTTGGAAATCATCCCCGTGTCTCCGTTCATCCGGTACAGGATGTCACCGGAACGGTAAGCGGAGATGGATTCCCACTCCACCGAAAGCACCTGACCGAAAATATCCTCTTTGATCTCATTGGAAATCTTCAGACGAATCTTTAATGAGATCCTCTGCTTTACCACATTGATAAAAATCTGTCCCACACCGGTGCCCACATACAGCGCTGCCGCCCCCGCTATGCTCTCGGCATTGTAACCGGTGACGGCATCGATGAGTGTCCGGGAAATCAATGAGGTGCCCAGCCCCAGCACAGAACCGGACACCCCCAAGCCGGTGTAGACCGCTACCAAAATCCAGTAGCGCCGGATATAGCCTCCCAGCCATTTCCACTGGGAAACCAGCTCTTTCAGACGCCCCTCTTCAATTCGTTTTTTATAATGCTTCCATTTACTGAACATGGCCAAAAACCACCTGTTCCACCAACTCCACCGCTCCCTCGTCGGGGCGGCAGGACAATTCATATACCGGAATCTTCGTCAAAAGATGATCCAGGGTCTCCAGACAAAGCTCCATGCCGCCTTCCACCCACTGGGGATAGAAGACACTGTTGGACACCTCCGTCACCTTCTCAAAGCCCGTCAGCTCCCGGATGGAATTCTCCCGCGCCTGCTTCAGGACCACCATGGCGGCCACAGGGACGCTGGTATTCTCACAGTAAGGAGAAGACCCATGCCAGGGGGTGCCCCAGCCAAGGAAGGCGTCGGGGGTCTCCTGGACAAGGACCACATCGCCGTTGATGATCAAGGCGTCACGGTACTTGTTCCATAGTTCCGCCTGGGTGGTCTTTCCGATGCCGGAAGGGCCAGGGAACATGATGCCTTTTCCCTTTATATCTATCAAGGAGCTATGCATAAAAATTCTCTTCTTCTTGACAGCAGCGGCATAAAACATGCGTAAAATAAATAGTTCAACTCCGTTTTGACTTTTCGCAGATACAATCCTTCCTCTTGACCATTCTTTATTTACCAGAAATATATCCGATTCATATAAAATCAATTCATCGTCCATCATTTCTAATGGAACCTGTCGAAACAGGTTATCATCAGATAATAATTTTATCCATGAAATTTCTAGCTCATGTGGATCAGCTGTTTTACTCCGAAACGTTCTCCAAATCTTCTTCCAATGATAAGAATCCGAATGAATCAAAACAATCAATTTGCTAATACTGAATAAATTATTTTCCATTACTCTTATTAGGAATGATCAACATCCATACATCCACTATCAACACCAACAGCATTATAAAACGTATCCCATCCTTCCAATGTATAATACTGCGACCAATGCTCAAATACCTTATCAAGATTTTGATGCTCTGCGACATGCGCGGCAACATCAGCCTCACTATTAAAATGCGGATACATACCTGTTGGCCCTCCTGGAATATTGTACATCCACCCCTGGCCAATAAATCCACGCTCATTCCACTTATAATAAATTCCCCGAACAATGGTCGCTCCTGATGGAATGGTCGTTCCCTCTGCCGGGACACTAAATGCCATAACACCATCATACTCTTCTTTTGGACTAGGTATATAATTTATTCCATTCATATCTTCCACTCACCTTTCTCTTCATCAAAATACTTTTTTACTCTATTGCAAAATTCCTCTGTTACCTGATTCAGACTGCCGCACTCGGTTTCCAGTGTGGCGGCACATTTAAAGCATGCTTTGCTCACTTTGCATGTTTTACAAGCTTTGGGCCATTCCAGCTGTTCTTCAAACCGGATCAGTTGGTCCCAGGCATTTTGGAATGACATATCCCTCACGGGAATGTCGGGGGCTTTCATAAATCCGCAGAATTTCATGGCGCCGTCCCACGTCACCCAATATCCCAGGCGGTAATCCCTGCAGTAGGTACAGGGCTTTCGCGTGATGTCCAGCGGCGCTTTCTTCAGATGCCAGCGGATTTCCTGTCTCTTGCTCTCCTCCAGTTTTTCCTGCACCCGAAGGCTGTCCACCTCGCTTTCAGCTCCCCGGACCGATTTTTTGATTCCTCCGGTGGCTGCCCACGGCAGTTTATGTAGGTAGGCATAAAATGCCATTTTTTTCACATCGTCTTCGTTCTGCCGGATCACGGTGCTGACCAGCTGGACGGGGATCTTCATCTCCAGCAGGGTGCGGATTCCTTCATCCACACGGGTAAAACCTTTTTCCACCTGACACACTTCACCATACACCTCATCGTTGGACCCATAGAGGGTGATCTTCACTCCCCTGGGCGGATACTGGGCCAGCAGATCTGCATATGTCCCCCGGATCAGAGAAGCATTGGTCTGCAGGGTGATGAAAAATCCCATCTGCGCCAATTCCCGGTAGATGGTCTCGAATTCCGGATGCATCAGCGGTTCTCCTCCGGTGATGCAGAGCCATGTGGTCCCGGCTTCTTTGGCCTCCCCGGCGATCCGAAGCCACTCCTTCGCCGTCAGCTCCCGGCCATGGAGGGGGATCTGATGGGGTTTCAGATGGACGTAGCACATCTGGCAGTCAAAATTGCACCGGGGCGTCAGCTCAAAGGTTCCTGATATGGGAATGGCATCGGCAAAGGCTTTCTCCCAGACCGCTTTATAAAAAGGGTCCAGCCATTCCATTCTCCGGCAGGCCGGTTCAAATTCCTGTGCCATACTCATCCCTCTTTCCGCGGCATCCGCACAAAAACCCGGCCCCGTATTTTTCCGTCGTCCAGGATATTGTTGTCCGCCAGGGTCTTTAAGAACTTTTCAATGTCATCCGATGCCTGTTCTTCGGTTACTCCCGTATAGTGTTCCATGATCTGTGTTACCAGATCCTGCTTTTCAAATTCATGATCCTTCATGTAGTCCCACAGATAGGCTGCGGAAGAGGAGATGTACACGATGGAGGTTACTTCCTGCACCCTTTTTCCCGTAGGTACGATGACATATTGTCCTGCCACTTCCCGCAAAATCAATCCGTCTTTTAATTTCACACTTCTCCTCCTCTCTTTGATGGAGTAATTCAATTTTTATTAACTTCTTTATTTTAACAAATTCTGTTTTTTTTGAGAATGTATTTCACGGCATTTAAGTTGCATTTCGCGAATAATTCCTATTTTCTTTTTTCTCCCCAATTCCACACAAATTGAATGGATATTCTGTTCTTCTTTTTATCATAAAATCCGTTCAGCGGACCGCTTCCGTACTTTTCCAGAATCCCCTCCACGCTTTTCAGCCCTGTGCCGCCCCGGTTTTTCGATGAAGTCAGCTTCTCCATCTGGATCCGGCCGCCCTCCAGTACGGAATCTTCCAGCGGACTGCAGCTGTTTTCAATCTGCACGCCCATGGAATGCCCGACTGTCCCCACCACAACGGACAAATATTTTTCTTCCGTCTGCCGACTGGCTTCGATGGCGTTTTCAAGGCAATTTCCAAAGACAATGGTCAAATCCACCGAATCCGCGCAATCCTCCGGCATATCTGCATAAATTTGACAAGTGATCCCCTCTTCTCTGGCCATTCCGGCGTAATACCCCAAAAGCGCGTTCAGCGTAATATTTTTGCTGAATTGTTCCAGTTCGATTTCTTCATTTTGTTCACACACTTTTGCAATATGCGCCATGGCTTCCTCCACTTGCCCTTCTTTCAAAAGAGCCGTCAGAACCCGCATATGATGCCTCAGGTCATGCCGCTGTCTTTTGGCCTTTTCGATCTCACGGTTGATTTTTTCATATTGATAATTCCGAATCTCAATTTCCTGCCGCTGCATGCGTTCCTGCCCTATTTTCGCAATTTTCCAGAAACTCAGCCGATATAGGTATGCAAACTGCCATCCAACGATCAGATACATGATGAGTTCGAAAATATCAAGAAATGTGGTATCCTTTTCCCCCTTCCAAAACATAATGGTGGAAAACAAACATATGGAAACTACATATGCAATGGTAATCCCGCTTACCACCAGCAGACTCTTTCTGACTTCCTTATCCTCCCAGTCCCAAAACGCCGTCCCATGAATGTGGCAGAGCACCCGATAAAAGAGAGGGAAGAGCAGCGCCATGGTAATTACATAAACCATGATCACATTGACGGTATACAGATCATTGACATCTTCTTCCAAAAATTGCAGGACAAAATTCGACAGCATATACTGTGTCAGCGCATAGTAAAGCACCACGCAGATGATCAGAATCTTTTTATACCATTTTGTATATAAACCCAGGAAAAAAATATACACACATCCGCATACGGCCGCAGCCATATAGATATTTCCCGTCACTTCCAGCCTGACGTGGTTCAGTATGCGAACTGCGCATGGAAAAATCAGCGCCCCCACCACGGTCAGTCCCGTCATGAATCCCAGTACATGGTTCCGTTTATATTTCCATTCGCTGGCCGGAATCGGAAGACAGCACAACAGTACGCAGGGAAACAGCTGCAGAAAAAATCCAAAACCGTTTCTTATATAATATCCCCAATCCATCTATTTTCCCAATGACCGTCCTTTTTTTAATACTCGCATTACATAGGCTTCATACTGTTTCTTTATATCTGCGCGGTGCAGGCGGCTGATTTCCAAATCCATTCCGTTTTTCAAAATGCAGAATGTGGAAGACAGTACATCAATATAGTCCATATTGACTATGATTCCCCGTTTGATCTTGAGAAAATCCTCCGTCAGATACTGTTCCAGATTATTCAAGGACATATATGTATACAAGCTGCTTCCGTCTTTCTGCACCACCTGTGTCTTATGGTTTTCACTTTTCAGATATGCGATTTCTTTTAGGGAAAGCACCACATTCTCACGATCCACTTTCAAAGATATTCGCACGTCTTCTTCCTGGGTATCCCGCCAGCGCCGCAGTGTCTCTTTCAGTTTTTCTTCTGTTACCGGCTTTACCAGATAGTGGAGGGCCCGCAGTTCAAAGGCGTCAATCGCAAAATCGCGGCTCTCTGTGACAAATACCAGTTTGGTGTTGGGGCAGCACTTCACCATTTCTTTTGCCACCGCAATCCCGTCTTCCTCTTTTAAGTAAATATCCATATAAATGATGGAAAAACACTTCTTTTTCCGGCAGGTATCCAACAGCTCCTTTCCGGAGGAAAATTCTTGTATGTACATATCCTCCTGATCCGCCAAAGCCATTAGACGTTCTCTAATCTCCGCACGCGCCTGTTTCTCATCATCGCAAATTCCAATATATAGTTTTGTATCATTCATCCCTGGCATTTTGTATCACTTGCAACGGTGTACAAAGGGAACATTATAAAAATTAACAATGGACTGCCAATCTTACGCAGAGATACCGCCCAAACGAGACTACGGGCGGTATTTTTGTAGCTTGGCAAGAAAGGAGGAACTACCCCACCG
>DVJD01000091.1 GCA_018710785.1 Candidatus Fimimorpha excrementavium | reverse complement strand
AAGAGGAGCCAGTGCAGCCATGGAAAGTGGATAACAATGCGTCGCTGGGAGGATTCTGTGGATAATTGAGGAAAAATAAATTGGTATATATGAGAACCTGGTTTAAAATGTTTTATTCTTCAGCGCTGCCTGGGGGCAGCTTATATGGACATCACACAAAAAATGTGATAAAATGGAAGCAAAATCTGATTTCTTCGGGCAGAGGAGTATGACAGGAAAGAAAGGAAGAGCGGAGTGGCGAACAAAACGAAGCAGGAGCTGGAACAATCATTGAAGCATTTGCTTTTGCAGAAACCGCTGGATAAAATCACGATCAGCGATTTGACGGAGGACTGCGGAATCAGCCGCATGGCATTTTACTACCATTTTCGGGATATCTATGACCTGGTGGAATGGGTATGTCTGGAAGACGCCGCGCGGGCATTACAGGGAAAAAAGACCTACGATACCTGGCAGGAGGGGCTTTTGCAAATTTTTGAAGCAGTGTTGGAAAATAAGCCCTTCATCCTGAATGTCTACCATTCTGTCAGCCGGGAGCAAATTGAAACGTATCTGTTTCAGCTTACTTATGACCTTTTGCGGGGCGTGGTGGAAGAAAAGGCTGCGGGGGTGAATATTTCCGAGGAAGAAAAGCGATTCATTGCCGACTTTTATAAGTACGGATTTGTTGGGGTGATGCTGGATTGGATTAAGAAAGGTATGAAGGATGATTATAAAGACATGGCAGAGAAGATGAGCCGTACCCTGCAGGGGAATGTGGCAAACTCCATCCGAAATTTTGCAGACAAATTCCGGCAAGAAACAAGATTATAATTTTATCAAAACGGGAAGAGTGATAAATTTTTTATCATCCTTCCCGTTTTGTAAATGGATAAAAAATAGGGTTCGGTATAGGATAAAACCATGAAGCCAATAAAAATAAAAACCGTTTGTTTTTGGTTTTAGGAAAGGTGGTTAATACAATGGCGAAAAAAGGAATGAAACTTGGAGCCGCATTGATTGCAGGAGCGGGAACGGCCGCGTATCTGGTGAAGCGATCAAAAGTGAAAGAAGAGAAGGCAGGCAAAGGTGCCGACCCCAATTATCGCAATACAGAACGGGGAAAGCAGGAAAAAAATTCCAAAGGCATCTACTATAGCAGCGGAAATTATGAGGCGTTTGCCCGGCCAAAAAAGCCGGAAGGTGTGGAGGAAAAACAGGCTTATATCGTGGGCAGCGGTTTGGCATCCCTGGCGGCAGCCTGCTTTTTGGTAAGGGACGGTCAGATGCCGGGAAACCATATTCATATTTTGGAGGCCATGGACATCGCCGGAGGCGCTTGTGATGGAATCTTTGATCCCGCCAGAGGATATGTCATGCGCGGAGGAAGGGAAATGGAGAATCATTTTGAGTGTTTGTGGGATTTGTTCCGGAGCATTCCTTCCCTGGAAGTGCCGGGAGCTTCGGTGCTGGATGAGTTCTACTGGCTGAATAAGGAAGATCCCAATTATTCCCTGTGCCGCGCCACAGTCAATCGGGGACAAGATGCGAAAACTGACGGAAAATTCAGTTTAAGTCAGAAGGGATGCATGGAGATCATGAAACTGTTCCTGACAAAGGATGAAGATCTTTATGACAAAACCATTGAGGATGTGTTTGATGAGGAAGTATTTGATTCCACATTCTGGCTGTATTGGAGGACCATGTTTGCCTTTGAAAACTGGCACAGCGCATTGGAGATGAAACTATATTTTCAGCGGTTCATCCACCATATCGCAGGACTGCCGGATTTCAGCGCTTTGAAATTTACCCGCTATAACCAGTATGAATCGCTGATTCTTCCCATGCAGAAATATCTGGAAGCAGCCGGCGTCGATTTCCAGTTCCATACCGAAGTGACGAATGTGCTCTTTTCTTTTAAGGATCACAAAAAAATTGCCGCAGCCATTGAATGCAAAGTAAACGGCGTGGAAAAGGGGATTCTTCTTACGGAAAATGATCTGGTATTTGTGACAAACGGAAGCTGTACAGAGGGAACCGTATATGGGGATCAGAATCATGCCCCCAATGGCGACGCTGAGGTAAGAACCAGCGGCTGCTGGAGTCTGTGGAAAAATATTGCGAAACAGGATCCGGATTTTGGACATCCTGAAAAGTTCTGCTCGGATATAGCAAAAACCAATTGGGAATCGGCCACCATAACCACACTGGATGATAAGATTCTTCCCTACATTACCGATATTTGTAAGCGGGATTCCAAGAGCGGCAAGGTGGTGACGGGAGGCATCGTAAGCTGTAAAGATTCCAGCTGGCTGCTGAGCTGGACAATCAACCGGCAGGGACAGTTTAAAAATCAGGATCCGGATAAAGTTTGTGTTTGGGTGTATGGATTGTTTACAGATGTTCCGGGAGATTATGTGAAGAAACCCATGAAAGAGTGTACCGGAAAAGAAATCACAGAAGAATGGCTGTATCATCTGGGCGTTCCGGAAAATCAGATCAGGGAGCTGGCGGAAAAGAGCGCTGTCTGTGTACCGACCATGATGCCTTATATTACTGCGTTTTTCATGCCGCGAACCAAGGGAGACCGGCCGGACGTGATACCGGATGGAAGTGTGAATTTTGCTTTTCTGGGACAGTTCGCAGATACACCAAGGGATACGGTGTTTACCACCGAGTATTCAGTACGGACAGCGATGGAAGCTGTCTATGGCCTTTTGGGTGTGGAGCGAGGCGTACCGGAAGTCTGGGGAAGCGTCTATGATATCCGTGAACTTCTGGAAAGCTCGGTAAGGCTGATGGACGGAAAATCGCCGCTGGAGATGGAACTGCCGGGGCCATGGAACATGCTGAAGAAACCGATTCTGCACGTGATAGAGAAAACAGCGGTGGAAAAACTTCTGCGGGAACATGGGGTATTAAAGGCGTAAATAGAAGTGGAAATAAAGGAAGGAGGGTGATATAATCAAAGAAAATATGGAAATGGGGAGAGATGACTATGACAGAAAGGGAACTGCGGATACTTTTAAATGATATGTCACTGGAGGAAAAAGTGGGACAAATGGTGCAGCTGCCGGGACAAAACTACGGGTCTTTTGCGGCTGTGACAGGAAAGGCCGAAAAGAAGGAAGACGGTCAGCCCATTTTGGATCAGGCGGGAAGCACTTTGGGCATTTACGGGGCAGAGAAACTGAAAAAAATTCAGAAAGCCTATATGGAAAAGCAGCCCCATCACATTCCGCTCATGTTTATGCTGGATGTAATCCACGGCTATGAAACTGCGTTCCAGTGTCCGTTGGGGATGGGCGCTTCATTTGATCCGGAGTTGGTGAAGAAGTGTGCGGAAATCGCCGCAAAGGAGGCAGCTGCGGGAGGCATCCACGTCACGTTTTCGCCCATGGCAGATTTGGCGCGGGATGCCCGCTGGGGAAGGGTGATGGAATCCACAGGAGAAGATCCCTGGCTGAATGGGAAAATGGCAGCAGCCATGGTGGAAGGCTTTCAGGGCGAGAACAGAAAGCAAACCGGAAAAGTCTCCTCCTGTGTCAAACACTTTGCAGCCTACGGGGCTGCCACGGCCGGATTGGACTATACCAATGTGGAGCTGTCTGAGCATACCCTGCGTGAGTACTATCTGAAGGCTTATCAGGAGGGAATCCATGCTGGATGCGATATGGTGATGACCTCATTTAATACCTGGAATGGCGTGCCTTCCACAGGAAATCCTTGGCTGATGAAAGAAGTATTGAGAAAAGAGATGGGATTTGACGGTATTGTGATTTCGGATTGGGGAGCCGTCGGTGAGATGGTGAATCACGGATTCTGTGAGGACAGAAAAGAGGCAGCGGAAAGAGCCTTGAAGGCGGGAGTGGATATTGACATGTGCTCCGACTGCTATGCGGATTATCTGGTTGATTTGGTACGTGAAGGCGTGATTGATGAAAAAGAAATTGATGAGGCAGTCTATCGAATCCTCCTTTTGAAAAATGAGTTGGGCCTGTTTGAAAATCCATACAAAGACGCGGACGAGCAAAGGGAAAAAGAACTGTTCTTGTGTGAAGGCCATCGCCGCACAGCCAGAGAAATGGTTCAGAAATCCGCGGTACTTTTAAAAAATGAAGAGGATGGGAAGGCAGGTAAACTGCTGCCGCTGAATCCGGCGGAAAAGATTGCATTTATTGGTCCTTATATCGAAGGGGAAGATATGAGAAGCTCCTGGGTGGTGACAGGATCCGCAAAAAATTCAGTTTCCATCTGTCAGGCGGCCAAGGAGGCCTTCCGGGACGATCAAATTTGTTTTGCCAAAGGCTGTACGCTGCTGGACAATGATACGCTGCTCAACGGTTCGGAGTATCACAGTGATTCCTGGGAGGAGGACAATGACCGGCTGCTTTGTGAAGCCATTCAGACGGCGAAACAGGCAGATGTGGTGGTTTTGTGTCTGGGAGAGCAGAATCATCAGTCCGGAGAGGCCACCAGCCGGACACATCTTACATTGCCGAAGATCCAGAGAACCCTTCTGTCTGAAATAAGCAAGGTCAATCCGCGGATTGTAACCGTGATTTTCAGCGGAAGGCCATTGGAGCTTTCGGAGGTGGAAACGCATTCGAAGGCCATGCTGGAGGTTTGGATGCCAGGAACCGAGGGAGGCCACGGCATCATGGATCTTCTGACGGGAGTGTGCAGTCCGTCCGGCAAGCTGACCATGAGTTTTCCTTATACAGTTGGACAGGAACCGATGAGTTATAGTCAATTGACTTCCGGCCGTCCCTGCCCGAAGGGAAGCAAGGCTCCCTTCCTGACACGGTATCTGGACTGCTCCACAGCTCCGTTGTATCCGTTCGGGTACGGGCTGAGCTATACGGATTTTTCCATCTCAGAGCCGACGCTTGACCGTACAGAGATGCAGGCAGGGGAGACGATCGTGGCCAGCGTCACTGTTGCAAATGGGGGAAAACGAACCGGCTGCGAGGTCGTGCAGCTGTACATCCAGGATGTGGCAGCCAGCTGCGTGCGTCCGGTGAAGGAACTGAAAGGATTTCGCCGTGTGGAATTGGCGCCGGGGGAGGCGCAGCGTGTCACATTCTCCATTTCAGAAGAAATGCTCCGGTTCCATCGAGGAGATGGAAGCTTTGGAAGTGAGCCGGGCAAATTCCGCCTGTGGATCGGAAACAGCAGCGAAGATGGAGAGGCCAGGGAATTTTTCCTGTATTAATCGGTTCCGATTATGGTGTCAGCCCATTCTTTGGAGCATATGGCAGAATCGATGATACTGGGAGGATTTGTATGGGAAGTATATTTTTGTGTGGAAATTGGATCTTTTGTGCCAAGGTTTGTATCTGATTACGTACCTGCTCATGACGCCCATCCTACCGGTTTTACCGGTTGTGGTTATGCTGGCAATCGTTGTGGTCAATATTTTGTTTGCCAGCGCTTTTTATCAGGCCAAGCGGCAGTATGAGTCGTTGCTGTGACAAGAAAGGAAGAATTGATACAGAAAAATATGTGATTTTGTCTATTGATTTATTTCTCAAACCGTATTAAAAAAGGGGTAGGTCTTTTCCGGGGAAAAGGGGAAAGGCGCAGAAAAAAGAAAGCGGATGAGGAAAAACCATGACGAATGACATGACGAGGGGAAATCCCCTGAAGCTGATTATCAGTTTTACGATCCCAATGTTTTTGGGAAACATTTTTCAGCAATTTTATAATATTGCGGACTCCATTGTGGCAGGGCAGTTTCTGGGGGTCAATGCGCTGGCGGCCATTGGCAGCACCGGTTCTTTAATTTTTTTTGTGACCGGATGGCTCAATGGGCTGTCCAGCGGCTTTGCCATTTTTGTGGCCCAGTGCTTCGGTGCCGGTGACTATCGGAAGATGCGCCATTACATCGGCATGTCCATATATCTGTGCGCGGCGTTTACTGCGGTGATGACGGCGGGGCTTTTGATCGCCAACGAGCCCATTCTCCGTCTGATGAATGCGCCGGAGGAACTTTTGCCGGATATTAAGCGGTATATGGAGATTATCTATGCGGGTCTAGTGGTTACCTGTGCCTACAATGCGCTGTCGGCAGTGCTGCGGGCTTTGGGAGACAGCAAGTCTCCGCTGTATTTTCTGATGATCTCCGCAGCCATCAACGTGGTGCTGGACATTGCGTTTATCGTCCTCTTTGACATGGGAGTGGAAGGCTGCGCCTATGCGACGGTCATCGCCCAGGGGATTTCGGCGTTTTTGTGCCTGATTTATATTGTGAAAAAATTCCGGATTCTGAAGCTGGGACGGGAAGATTTTCGAATTTCCCTTGCGGATATGGGGCGGCTTTTGGCGCTTGGCGTGCCAATGGGTCTGCAGTTTTCCATCACGGCCATCGGAACCATCATCGTCCAGGGCGCCATCAATGTCTATGGCGCCGTACATATGGCCGGGTTTTCGGCGGCCAGCAAGGTGCAGAACATTGTCAGTACCGTGTTCATCGCCTTTGGCGCCACCATCGCCACCTACGTGGGACAGAACCGGGGAGCCGGGCAGATGGACAGGGTCCGCAAAGGCGTATATATGACCCAGGGGATGATCCTGATCTGCAGCTTTGTGCTCATGGCGGTGATTTATCTGTTTGGAAGCTACTGTATTATGATTTTTGTGGATCCTTCGGAGACGGAAGTGATTCAGGCGGCGCAGACGTATTTTGTTACGGTCGCCTGGGCATATCCGTTTTTGGGAAGCATTTTCCTGTACCGGAATGCGCTCCAGGGCATGGGATATGGTCTCGTGCCCATGCTGGGAGGCGTGTTTGAATTGGCTGCCCGGGCAGGGATTGTGCTTTGGGTGGCAGGAAAGGCCAGTTTTGCAGGCGTCTGTCTTTCCGATCCGGCCGCCTGGGTGGCAGCGCTGATTCCTCTGGTACCCTATTATTTCTGGGTGATGAAAAAGCAGAAAGATGTAGGCGATTGTGAAACTCATTGAAAGAGAGAAGTTTTGAAGCGAGAACCCGGACGGCCGAAGGGAACGAACCTTTTCCCTATCGGGGCGCTCTCGCTCGTGAAAAACGTAGCGGTACTAAGATTTTTCTGCGCTCTAAAGGAGCTGGAAAAATCAAGTACCGACGTTTTTCAAAGCCCGCCAGAGAAAAGGTTCGTTCCCTTCGGCCTGTGAATGGTTTCCGCAAACAAAAGCATTGGTGAGGAGCAATGAAGATGGTAAGGCTCAAAAAGTGAGGATTTATGCGGCCTATAGAGTTTTGCAATTATCTAGCAGAAAGATGAGGAGAAAGGAGAAGCGCGGACGATGGTGTGACGGCAGCTTGGCGGGAAAGGCGCAGGGGTCTTTGACGGGAGAAAGGCAGCCCGACAGAGAACCCTGCGCCATTTGTTATCCCCTCTTCAGGCTCCACAGGCGGAATACCTGTTCTGCGGTGTCCGACAGATTTTCTTTTGCGAGTTCCGGTTCCATGGCTTTCTCCAATGGGACGATGGTGCGCAGGATGGGGAAAAACGCGTCGATTCCGTGCTGATTGCATATGCGGGCATCCTTTGTGACGGATCCGGCCAGTGCGATGACCGGCTTTTGATACTGTTTTGCCAGCCCTGCCACACCGATGGGGGCTTTGCCCATGGCGGTCTGGCCGTCCAGCCGCCCTTCTCCGGTGATGATGAGATCCGCCGTCTCCATATCTTTGGCAAGACCGGATTCATCCAGGACAATCTGAATTCCGGATTCCAGGGATGCATGGGTAAACGCAAGAAATGCAAAACCCAGGCCGCCTGCAGCGCCGGAGCCGGGGATGGAAGGATCGGCCTTCGGATTGATTTTGTTGGCCAGTGCGGCATAATGGGAGAGCCATCCGTCCATGTCATGGACCATGGACGGGGTGGCGCCTTTTTGCGGGCCGTATACCGCACTGCATCCCTGCTCCCCGCAGAGTACATTTGTCACATCAGAAGCGATACGGAAGCGGCATTCGTTCAGATGGGGAATGACGTGATCCGTCTTTATGGCCTTGAGGACGGAGAGTCCCAGGGCACCGTGGGGAACATTTTTTCCGTCGGCGGTCAGAAATTCATATCCCAGTGCCTGAAGCATGCCGATTCCGCCGTCATTGGTGGCGCTGCCGCCGATGCCGATGATAAAGTTTCGGCATCCCTTTTGGATGGCGTCCCGGATGGTTTCGCCCACGCCATATGTGGTGGTGTACAGAGGATTGCGTTTTTCTTCCGGAACCAGGGGCAGCCCTGCGGCACCTGCCATTTCGATGATGGCGCTCTTCGTATCCGGGATCCGATGGTACTCACAGAGAACCGGGGATCCCAGAGGTCCCGTCACCATATTTTTTTCTGCGATACATGTTTTTCCATAAGTCAGTGCTTCCACCGTTCCTTCCCCTCCGTCGGCCAGCGGTTTTACCGTAAGGGTGACGGCGGGATCGACGCGGCGGATTCCTTCTGCTATGGCATGTCCGGCTTCCAGGGAAGTCAGACTGCCCTTCAATGAATCAATTGCGATTACGATGTTCATGGATGTATTCCCTCCCAAGATGTGTGTGATGATAGCTCTACTATAGCAGAGAAAAGGAGAGGAGGGAATGGATGAAACGATTTTTGGCAGGTGTTCTTGTATTCGCGGCCGGAGAATGGTAAGATAAACAGGAAAGCCGCTGCTTGTCCGGAGAGTGGCGTGTTTGGGAGAGAGTCCTTTTGGAAAGGAAATACATAAAATGGCAATGACAAAACTGGAAGCACTGAAAAAATACTTTGGATACGATTCCTTTCGTCCGGGACAGGAGATGCTGGTGGACGGGATACTGGAGGGAAGAGATGTGTTTGGGATTATGCCCACGGGGGCAGGAAAATCCCTCTGTTATCAGATCCCGGCCCTTCTGCTGCCGGGGATTACCCTGGTGATATCACCGCTGATTTCTCTGATGAAGGATCAGGTGACGACGCTGAATCAGGCGGGGATCCATGCCGCTTATCTGAACAGTTCCCTGACGCTGGGGCAGTTTCGAACCGCATTAAAGTATATGGCTCAGGGCCGGTATAAGATTGTGTATGTGGCTCCGGAGCGCCTTTTGACGGAATCTTTTTTGGAGGCGGTGAGCCATGTGGATATCTCCATGGTGAGTGTGGATGAAGCCCACTGCATTTCCCAGTGGGGGCAGGATTTTCGGCCCAGCTACCTTCATATCCGCGCATTTGTGGACGGGCTGAACAGGCGTCCGGTGCTGAGCGCTTTTACGGCCACGGCCACAAAGGAGGTCAAAGAAGATATTCTGGCACTTTTAAACCTGAACGATCCGGTGATGCTGACGACGGGATTCGACCGGAAAAACCTGAAGTTTATCGTGCAGCACCCGGCGGATCGGATGAAGACGGTGCTGGCTTATTTGAAAGACCATGGGACGGAATGCGGGATCATCTACTGTCTGACGCGTAAAAATGTGGATGAGGTGTGGGAGACGCTTTTGCAGCATGGGTATCCGGCGACGCGCTACCATGCGGGACTGGGGGATGAAGAGCGGCGGCAGAATCAGGAAGATTTTCTGTTTGACCGCAGGCAGATCATGGTGGCGACCAATGCCTTTGGCATGGGGATCGACAAGTCCAATGTACGCTATGTCATCCATTACAATATGCCGAAAAACATCGAGAGCTATTATCAGGAAGCGGGCCGGGCCGGAAGAGATGGCCTGGATTCGGAGTGCATTCTTTTGTACGGCGGACAGGATGTGGTGACCAATCAGTTTTTTATCGATCAGATGGAGCAGCCGGAAGGGGCAGATCCAGAGACGGCACAGCTGATCAAAGAGCGGGAGAGGGAACGCCTGAAAAAGATGACGTTTTACTGTTTCACCCATGAGTGCCTACGGGAGTATATCCTGCGCTATTTCGGGGAGTATGGCTCCAATTACTGCGGCAACTGCAGCAATTGCCTGACTCAGTTTGAGGAAGTGGATGTGACGGATCTGGCCAAAGCGCTGATCGGCTGCGTCAAAGAAAGCCGGTGGCACTATGGGATGATGATGATTGTGGATACGGTACATGGCAGCAAGGCCGCCAAGGTGTTAAAGGCGGGGATGGATCGGAACCCCTGGTACGGGTCCTGTGAAAACGCGCCGGTGTATCAGCTGAGGCAGGTGATGAATCATCTGGTGCTGGAGGGATATCTGCATCTTGCCGACGGGGAGTATCGGACTGTGGAACTGACCGAACGGTCAGAGGAAGTCTTGAACGGCTCTTCGGTGGTGATGAAGGCGGCGAAGAAACAGCAGAAGGCTGAGACGGAATCCAAACCGAAAAAGAAGACGGCCGTCTTGGGAGAGGAAGACATCGATCGGGATTTATTCGAAAAGCTGCGCGCGCTTCGGCTCCGGATCGCAAAGGAGGAAAAGGTCCCTCCCTATATTGTGTTTTCCGATAAGACACTGGCCCATATGTGCCAGCTGAGGCCCCAAAACAGGGAGGCCATGCTGGAAGTGTCCGGCGTGGGCGAGTTGAAATATGAAAAATACGGGGAACGATTTTTGGAATGCATTCAGGACTGGAAAGGATGACGGCGGCAGAGCCGGATTTGAGAACGAGGAAAGGAGAAAAGAGGAATGAACTATGCAGTGATTTACAGCAGCGGTACGGGAAATACAAAATATTTGGCAGAGATGCTGAAGGAAAAGCTGGGAGATG
Source organism: Candidatus Fimimorpha excrementavium (assembly GCA_018710785.1). GTDB lineage: Bacteria > Bacillota > Clostridia > Lachnospirales > Lachnospiraceae > Fimimorpha > Fimimorpha excrementavium. The sequence continues at coordinate 2,325 of DVJD01000091.1, read as the reverse complement.
CCTGTATCCAGCTGGAGCGTGTCAAAGACGGGACGAAGGCAGAAGAGGCAGATGGGATCTTTGCCGGGTTCTGGACGGACAAGGGAGACTGTGAGGAATCCATGGCAAAGTTTTTGGAGACCCTGAGGGGAAAACGGGTGTTTTTGTTCGGAACTGCGGGATTTGGACAGAGTGATGCCTATTTTGAGCGGATCCTGTCCAATGTAAAGATGCATCTGGATGCCTCGAATACGGTCATCGGCTCCTGGATGTGCCAGGGAAGGATGCCCATGGCTGTGCGCAGGCGTTATGAGGGGATGATGGAGCGGGATCCCGGGAAGGCGAGACAGCTGATCTTCAATTTTGATGAGGCGCGGAAGCATCCGGACACGGAAGATGCGGAAGCATTATGGAACGCGGTAAGCCAAAGCGGGATGCTGGAAGGAAAATAAAATAGCATGGAAGAAGCCGAAGAATTGTATGCTGGGTAGCAAAAGGAGGGGATTTCGCTTGAGAGAGGTTCAGAATATCATCCTGTGGGTTGTGATGGATATTCGGACGGCTGGAGGAATCCCCGGACGGCCGGAGGAAGCGAACCTTTTCTCCGGAGGGCCGCTTTCGCTTCGTGGAAAGCGCAGCGGTACTAAGATTTTTCGGCGCCCTGGACGGGCTGGAAAAATCAAGTACCGGCGGTTTCCAAAACCCTCCGGAGAAAAGGTTCGCTTCCTTCGGCCTGTGAGTGGAATGCTAGAAGAAGCCAGGAAAAAATCTTTGAAACCAATCTTTAATTGAGTACAGATTAGGAAAAAAGTAGGGAGGATGGAATATGGAAGAACGGGTTTGTGACTGTGCAGTGTGCAGGAGGATACAGATGATAAAGGAGGGGAAGAATCCCTATTTTGTTAAGGAGCTGGAAACGGGGTATGTGGTATTGGGGGATTCTCAGCGGTTTCCCGGATATTCTCTGTTCCTTTGTAAGGAACATGCCCAGGAACTGCATGTTCTGGAACCGGAATTTCGCAGGAAATTTTTGTGGGAGATGTCGTTGGCGGCGGAGGCAGTATACCGTGCTTTTCGGCCGGATAAGCTGAATTATGAATTGCTGGGAGTGGGAAATGCGGTACATATGCATTGGCATTTGTTTCCGAGAAGAGATGGGGATACGCCGAATCCGGGGCCGGTGTGGAGGCTTTCTAAGGAGGAGATGAACGGGGAGCAGTATCGGCCGACCAGGGAAGAATTGGAGGAGAGAAAACAGAGGCTGAAGGAAGAGCTGGAAATGCTTTTGGCGGAATAATCGGTTATGCGCAGGCGGGAAAGCGGATCGCGGATATCTGCCTGACCGTGGGAAAGAAAGTGAGGGACGGAAGATGAAGTTACTGATTGTAAGACATGGAGATCCGGATTATGAGCACGATACGCTGACGGAAAAAGGATGGCGGGAGGCGGAGTATTTGTCGGAAGAATTGGCCAAGATCGATGCCAGCGCCTATTATGTTTCTCCTCTGGGGAGGGCGAAGGATACGGCTTCCTGCACGCTGAAGAAGGTGAAGCGGGAGGCGGTGGTATGTGAATGGCTCAGGGAGTTTAATCCCCGCATCTGGCGGCCCGATGTAAACGATCACAAAATGATTGTCTGGGACTGGCTGCCCCAGGACTGGATGAAAGAAGATCGCTTTTTTGAGGAAAACGGCTGGTATGATGTGAAACCGCTGCAGGAAGGGGAGGTCAAAAAAGAATATGACTGGGTCATCGGACAGTTTGACGCTCTTTTGAAGACCCATGGATACGCCAGAGACGGGCGTTTTTACCGCGCGGAAAGGGCAAACAATGATACCCTTGTATTTTTCTGCCATTTTGGGCTGGAATGTGTTCTTTTGAGTCACCTGCTGAATGTATCGCCCATGGTGCTCTGGCATGGGCTGTGCGCGGCGCCGTCATCGGTCACAACTGTGGTTACGGAGGAGAGAAGGAAGGGAATCGTCTGTTTTCGTATGACATCGTTTGCAGATACGACCCATTTGTATCTCCATGGAGAGGAGCCGTCCTTTGCCGCCAGGTTCTGTGAATGCTACGATAATCCGGATGAACGGCATGACTGATCCTTATGATGGAGCATTTCTGCGGGCAGAAGGTTTCTTTAGAAACAGCTTTGTGACGGAATGGCAGCAAAGAATCATGTATTTTTTTTCGTTAGGCGATTGCGAAACTCATAGGAAGAGAGAGAAGTTTTGAAGCGAGAACCCGGACGGCCGAAGGGAGCGAACCTTTTCCCTGTCGGGGCGCTCTCGCTCGTGAAAAACGTAGCGGTACTAAGATTTTTCTGCGCCGTGTCCGGCTGGAAAA
>DVJD01000009.1 GCA_018710785.1 Candidatus Fimimorpha excrementavium | reverse complement strand
GCTGAAACACTCAACGCAATGCTGTTGATCACATTGAATACGGTAATTAAAGCAATCAGCGCCAAGAAACCATAGAGGAACAGCCATACACAGTAATAAACGCCTAATGTGCTGCTATTATCCATCCGTTTGTCTACGAAATCAAATCCGGCTCCGTAGCTGCGATGAATCGCATTCACATCTTCGTCTGTCGCGTCGGAGGATAACTGCATATCAATGATGGTATAGTTTTCTTCCCCGGTGATCTGACGGAATGTATCTTCGGAAACAATGATAATGCCGGAATCACCGGTATTATTGAACGGGCTGGTTGAGAGAAGCCCTGTAATTTGTATTTCCACAGGCTGGCCGCCAATTTGCATTGTTACCGTGTCGCCAACCTGCATACTGTTTTGTGTATCATATACGGTCAGCCCAGTATTCAATTCACTTTGTACCGTTTCCAATAAGCCGGACTGCAAATAGTCAGAGGCCCATTCAAATTGCTGCTGCTCATACGAAACTAAGATGGCGGTCTTTTCTGCCCCATTCACCGTAACAGGCACATCATACGCAAACATCCGGCCATAAACCGCATCCACAGCAGGATTTTCTTTCAGCTCGTCGATAAATGCCCTGTTAACGGAGCAGGAATTGTCCGAGCTTACAATGGATAGGTCCGGCGCCCACGGATACAACGGGGTCAGGGTATGGTTCATAAATGTGATCGTTACAGAAAAAGCCAGGAAAAGGACGATACTCAAAGCAAAGGAACACACCGTCAGCACAAAATTCTTGCGGCTTGCCTTTGCGTGGTGAATACCGAGCGCGGTATCCACTTTGAGGCGCTTTGTATTTGCCGCTTTGCGGATCGGCTGCAAGTCATTCGCATTGCCGGAAACTGCCGCCAGCGGGGAAACCTTTGAAGCCCTCTTTGCGGGAGAGCGGGCGGCCAAAAGCACCGTCAGCAATCCTACAATAATTCCCGCCACAATACTTGGCACACTGATACTAAACGCAGGCATCTCTCCGAAAAATTCAGGGCTAAGGAGCCGAAGGATAAAGCATAAGATCCATATGACGACCATACCGCTTAAAACGCCCACGGGAATTGCAAAGCGGCACCAACTGAGAGCTTCTTTCCGTACCAACCGCATAACCTGTTTGGGTGTTGTCCCGATACAGCGCATCAATCCGAAAAACTCTGTACGCTGGGCAACATTGCTGTTCAGGCTGCTTGCGATCATCATAGTGCCTGCAAACAAAACCAGCACAAACAGAACGGCAGCAGAAATATAGACCTGCACCATAAAGGAATCGCTGCTCTGTCCAAGCAATCCGAGAAGTTTGGTGTTTTCTGAAACCTGTTCATCGCTTAATCCAAATTGAGATTTCAGTTCAGAGATCCTATTTTGGATATTCCCCGTATTTGAAAACTGGACATAAAAAAATGTATTATTTTCAGATGACTCGCCATCCGCAGCAGCGGAAGTGATTGTGCGGTATTTTTCTGTTGTGATAAACACGCCATAAGAATCACTGCTCATAAGATTTGCAGTATTCTCAACAAAACCGGATATGGTAAATGCCAGTTCGGCCCCGTCAGGCAGGTTAACGGCAATCTGATCTCCAATCGACAAGCCAATCATTTCTTTTGCATTTACCGATACCATAGCCTCGTTATCGTTCTGCGGGAAATTGCCCTCTTCGATTATGTCAGAGAGAATTTGGGTGAACAGCCCTTCATCGCTTCCGCAAATAAGTGTTTCTGTTCCATTCAGGGTATATCCCTGATCGCCGCGAAAATTTAAGACATCATAGGCAACAACTGCCTCTATGTCAGAACGTGCAGCGATAACTGCCGCATCTTCATCCGAAATATTGCGTAGTGCGATATGCCAATTTCCCGTTTCCGCCTGTGTTTTAATGATCTGGCTGCGGACAAACATATCTGCCATGCCAAAAATGGTCGTCACCAGAAACACCGCCAGCACAATACAGAAAATGGACATCCGGCTTTGCTTGCGATGGACTTTTGCAGAAATAGGAACAAGGTCAAGATAATGCTTCATCCGTATTCCCTCCTAAATCTGTAAGCACGCCATCTGTTACCCGGAACACCCGATCCACCGAAGCGGTCAGATTTTTATTGTGGGTAATCATTAAGATTGTCTGCTGAAAGCGTCTGGAAGCCTGTGTGAGCAGATCAATCACATCCTGGCTGTTTTTACTGTCCAAATTTCCGGTAGGTTCATCCGCCAAGATCAGCTTTGGCTTTGTAATCAAAGCGCGGCCAATCGCAACCCTTTGCTGCTGCCCGCCAGAAAGCTGGTTTGGCAGATGGTGGCGGCGCTCCGTTAGACCAAGCAGCGCCAGGATTTCCTTAACTGCCGCCGGATCAGGTTTGCGATAATCCAGAAGCAGCGGAAACATGATATTCTGCTCCACATTCAGCTCGGAAACAAGCTGAAAGGATTGAAAAATGAATCCGATATTCCGCCGCCTGAAAATGGTACGTTCTTCCTCCTTCATAGAAAAAAGATTTTGCCCATCCATCAATACCGTGCCGGAAGTAGGAAGGTCTAAAGCTCCTATACAGTTCAGCAAGGTACTTTTTCCAGAACCGGATTCACCAACAACAGCAGCAAATTCTCCCTTTTCCAGAGAAAATGAAACATTTTTTAAGGCGTCAACTTTTGCTTCGCCCTTACCATAGGTCTTACATAAATTTTGTACTTTCAAGATTTCCATATCATCAGCCTCCTTTCCTAAAGGATAACAAAGCCAGCTTACAATCAGGTGAATTTAATCTTACGATTCAGTAAGGAAGGAAACTGTGAAGGTTGTGCCTTCGTTCAACTCACTCTGAACGGAAAGCAGGCCGTTTTGACCGGTGATAATCGACTTTGCCAACGGAAGCCCCAAACCAATCCCCGGTGTTTCAAGGGAATGTTTACTCCGATAGAAGCGTTTGAAAATATGGTGTATATCTTCTGGTGCAATCCCACTGCCGCTGTCAGCAATAAAAATACGAAGTATCGCCGGTGTACGTTCCCATGAAATTTGAATCGTATCTCCCGGCTTTGTGTGGTCTAAAGCGTTTTTCACAATGTTTCCAATGGCTTCGCTCGTCCATTCCAAATCACAAAAGACCGTCTGCTCTGAATTGCCTTTCAGGATGATTTGCTTATTCTCCGTTATGGCCCGGTCTGTCAATTCACTGATAGAACGGGAGATCAATTCTGTCACAGGGCAATTTCTTTTTTCAAAGACAATATTCCCTGTGTCCAGACGGGTGATTTTCAGCATGGATTGGATCAATTCCTCCATTCGCTTTAGAGATACCCCGATCTTTTCTGAAAACTCTTTTACGGTTTCCGGGTTTTCCGGTTCATCCGCAATAATCTCCTGATACATTGTAATGGCAGCCAATGGCGTTTTTAGTTGGTGGGATATATCAGAAATCGTACTTTTCAAAAATTCCTTTGCTTTATGGTCGGTATCACTTTTGGCTTGAAGCATTGTGGCAAGCTGCTCAACAGAAGCAAAAATATAAAAAATTGCTCCCTCGCTGTTTTGTGGAAGATGAAGGGAAAAATCGCCATTGATATAGTTCTCTATTACTTTTCCGGCCTGCTGATACAGCTTTTTCCTTCTCAGGAAGAAAACAAGCGTTCCGACAAAAAGAAAAGTAAGCAAAACAGCCAAACCAATCAATACCGTTATCAGCGTGTCCCTTTGAAAGTGGGAAAGATAAGGCAGAGAATTAGCTGCCGCTTGGCTTTCAATTCCCAATTCTGCAAGCAATTCGATTCCGCCTTGACTTGTTTCGGTACTTGTCAGGGCATTGGCGATTACGTCTTTCGGAACGCCTTGTTCCAAAAGCGAAGAAGCAATAGCTTCATCATGTGCAAGATAGCTGCTTCTGACAGCATCACTCTGATCTATGACAAACAGACCGCCCGCACATAAAGTCACAAGCGCAAAGATAGCCAGAAAAATGACATATCTGCGTATCTGTTTATCTTGAAGAAAACTCATACAGACACCTCTTTCCATTGATACCCGAACCCGCGGGCGGTCATTAAATGTTCGGGGTGGGAGGGATCTGTTTCAACCTTTTCACGGAGCCGCCGGATATATACAGATAAAGTATTATCATCCACGAAGTTACCGTTATCATCCCACAGCTCATTCAGGATCATTTCTCTTGTGACAATTTGATTTGCGTTCCGCACCAAAAGACAGAGCAGCCGGTATTCTACATTGGTTAGATCAAGTAGCTGCCCATTCAGCAGAACTCGATTGCTCAAAAAATCTATGGAAATATCGCCACATTCAATCTCCGATCTTTTTTCTCTCTTAGAAATTCCGGCGCGGCGCAGTAAGGCTCGAATACGGGAACACAATTCTCCAAGTTTGAAAGGCTTCGTAATATAGTCATCCCCGCCGGAATCCAAGCCCCGAATGACATTTACTTCTTCATCGGAAGCAGTAAGAAAAATGATTGGAATTTGTTCGTTCCTATTGCGGACCATTTCGCATATTTCAAAACCTGTGCCATCCGGCAGGGTAACATCTAAAATCAGCAAATCATATTGGTCGATGTTCTGCAGCAATCTTTTTGCTTCTGATACAGTATGGGCAACCTCAACAGCATAACCGTTCTTTTTCAGAGAATATTGCAGTCCATCTATTAAACTCATGTCATCTTCTAACAGCAGAATATTATTCGCCATTCCCTTTGCGCTCCTTTCCAAGTTTGGTTCTACCATCAATCGGCTTTTTTGCATCTTTCGGGATTAACCAAACCCGTCCCATTTTTTCAGCTCCGGGAATACGGCCATCAGAACAATAGCTATTGATCTGCCGGGGAGAGATCCCCCATTTTTCGCCAGCTTCCCTTAAAGTCATATAATCCATAGCAC
>DVJD01000090.1 GCA_018710785.1 Candidatus Fimimorpha excrementavium | reverse complement strand
TACGAAAAGAGGAATGATCTATTATATCCAGGGGAGTGACCTGTGCTGTGTGGACCATTGGGGAAAACAGCGCAGATTGGCGAGACTGCCGAGGGGGCAGGTGACTGCGTTTACCCATGTCAGTGCCGATGGTACGAAAATCTGTGTTCCCACGACGGATGCCGCCGCTTTGGAGTGCCGGGAGGGCGAGTATTTTGTAGACAACAAACCGAATTATGATATTGATGAGCGGGTGAGAAGGGAGCATCTGCATTCCTATCTGCGCGTGTATGATACCGTGACGGGAAGAATCATATTCCGCTGCGCGCAGAAGGGGACGGAAGAAGCAGAGAAGACTGGACTTGCCATGAGATGTGGCAGCCGGACGGTGATTTTATCATCTACCACGGCAAGTATAAAAATGGGATTTCTTATGTCGGAAGGGTGAGACCCACGGGACAGGAGCTGACAGAAATTGCATTGCCGAAGGTATATGAACAGTATGGCCATTTTACAGTGGGAACGGTTCATTCCAATTGGCTGGTTTCAGATGGTTACTACCGGGAAAATGGGAGTGAACCGGCCGGACAGTGGGGAGGGGAATGGATCAGTATGCAGAAGGTGGACTGGAACCGAAAAAGGATCGAATGGATTCCCCTATGCCGCCATGAATCTTCCTGGATGGGGCAGGACGATCATCCTCATCCGATTTTCAATGATGATGATACGTATATTTATTTTACGTCAAATCTGGGCGGGGAGCGGCATATTCGGAGAATCGCGGTTCCCATGGATCAGACCGGGGAATGGGAAAACAAGGAATAGAATGGTCAGACCTTCCGATCGGTCCGATCAATGGCCTGCATCTGCGCTTTGATACAGAGTTCGGCTGCTTTGAACGCATGCTCCTGCGTCATGGCATATTCAGTTCGGTTTAGACAATCCAGAATCAGCTGGCCGAAATAGGGATACCCCACCTTTCCGCGGACATCAAAGGCGGTTTCTTCCGTCTGATTGACCAGATACACCCGCTGCGTTTGGCTGTGCTGGGCAATATTGACATATTTGCGAAGCTCAAGGTAGCCGTCTGTGCCGAGGATAAACGTCCGTCCGTCTCCCCACACAGAAAGTCCGTCCGGCGTGAGCCAGTCCACGCGGAAGTATCCGGCGGCGCCGTTATCGGCGGCCAGGACTGCGTCGCCGAAATCATCCAATTCCGGATATTCCGGGTGGGCATAGTTGGCGATTTGACTGGCGATGACGGCGGCATCTTTGGCTCCTGTGTAGTATAAAAATTGTTCAATCTGATGGCTGCCGATATCGCACAGGATTCCTCCGTACTGGACTTTTTGGAAAAACCATGCAGGGCGGGTGGAAGCGCGCAGGCGATGAGGACCCATGCCGATGGTTTGGATCACTTTTCCGATGGCTCCCTGCTCAATGAGCTGACCGGCAAATACCGCTTCTTCCGAATGAAGGCGCTCACTGTAGTAGACCGCATATTTTCTGCCGGTATCCTTCACTTTCTTTTTGGCCAGTTCCAGCTGCTTAAGAGTGGTCAGAGGGGCTTTATCGGTAAAATAATCTTTTCCGGCATCCATCACGCGCAGACCCAGCTCACATCGCCGGGCTGTAATGGCCGCACTGGCCACAAGCCGGACATCCTTATCCAGGAGGATTTCCTCTTCGCAGGAGGCAGCTCTGGCATGGGGATAGCGCTTTAAATACGACAGGACTTTTTGGGGATCCGGATCATAGATCCATTTCAGTGTGGCTCCGGCTTCCTGTAAGCCGTCACTCATTCCCCCTATATGGTCGTGGTCGAGTCCAATTATGGCGAATAGGAACTCTCCCGGTTTTACGACGGGAGCGGGCGGGCCTGGCGGCGCAAAATGAGAATTGGTTGTTTTGATCATGCTGGAATCCTCCTTCCTGATGGAACATATGTATTATCCTATATGATAAACGAAGGAAGGACTTCGGTCAAACCGGAATTTCGGAGGATTCGGCTTTTGTGATCGGGCGAACAGAGGAAACGAATGAAGATTTCCAACTAAAAAGGCATTTCACGAATGGAAAAAGGCATTTCACGCGGAAAATATTTTTTCGAGAAAGATAATCCTTATAATAATTCAGAGACATTGATTTAACGTAATTACCATTAGAAGAGAATGAACTATGCCTATACGAGTTGTCATCTCCTTAGGCGGGAGCATCGCGGACGGAAGGTCCGGCATATCTGGATGGATATGGTGATCGCCGCCAACGCCCAGGGCTTTTCGGGGATTGAACGGATTCTGTATGCGGTCAATCCGAAAATAGAACTGCTGGAGCTGCCCACCAGTGAATGGATGCCAGATTAAAAATGTCCATAGATTCCTGCATCCCCCCTTTGTGTTATTTACAGTTTCTTTGATACAAAGTATAATAGTGAAAAAGAGAAAAAGGACGTCTGATGCATGGAAACGGTTCGTTCCAATTGGCAGGTGTCAGGCGGATACTGCCCGGAGAAGGCGAGAAAGGGGACAGGAAGGAATGATTGAACGAAAGGATGTCATGCCGTTAAATTATTATAAGAAGCTGGGATTCAGCGGCAGCCACAAGGGAATGCGCTATCTGCTTCGAAAATCCACAGAAACGGTGGTACAGGATGTGGAAAACGGAGAAAAAGAAGAAAAAAGTGTGGATAAACTGGAAGCCGTCATCTGGCCCCAGCCCTTTAATTTTGAGGTGACGCCGGATGATGAAAAAGAATCGGAGCAGTTTCCATTTACAGAAGAGGGGATTCTGATGGCCATAGAATGGATGAATGAACAGTATCAGAATCAGAGGGACCGGTGGGAACATACGCTTCCCATTCTGGATGCCAGAAGGGTGGCTCCGGAATGGGAAAAATAAGGATACGAAGGCGAATCGGCCGGGAATATCAGCCTTCCTCAGTCATGTTTCGACTCTTCTTTGGAAAATAAAAGCGTTTTTCCTGAGATGCCGGGTTCCGTCATATTGACCGGATCCAGGATGGTATTTAATTCCTCTTCGGTCAAAAGGCCCTTTTTCAAGATCAGAGTGCGGATGGGAACGCCGGTCTGAAGGGCTTCCTTTGCCAGGTCGGCAGACGTTTCATAGCCCACATGGGGACAGAGGGCGGTGATGATTCCCACGCTGTTTTCCACCAGTTCCCGGCAGCGGGCCTCGTTGGCGGTGATGCCGATGACACAGTTATCCACAAAGGTGCTGACGGCGAAGGCCAGCGTGTCAATGGACTGGAACAGGCAGTAAAAGACGATGGGCTCAAACGCATTCAATTCCAGCTGACCGGCTTCCGCTGCCATGGTGATGGTGACGTCATTGCCGATGATATTGAAGGCCACCTGATTGACCACTTCAGGAATGACCGGGTTGACTTTTCCGGGCATGATGGACGAACCGTTTTGCTTGGCCGGGAGATTGATTTCCCCGAATCCGGCCCGGGGACCGGAGGACATCAGGCGCAGGTCATTGGCGATCTTGGATAAGGTGACGGCGCAGGCTTTGACGGATCCGGAGACGGCCACGAAGGGGTCCAGATTCTGGGTGGCGTCAATCAGGTCAAAGGATTGGACGAATTCCATGCCTGTGATGGTGCAGAGGTTGGGAACGATGCGCTTTAAATATTTTTTATCGGCGTTGATTCCGGTTCCGATGGCAGTGCCGCCCAGATTTAAGCTTCGCATTTCATCCATGGCTTTGTCCATGCGGTTGATATCCCGCTGGATGGCATTGGAGTAGGCGCGGAATTCCTGGCCCAGGCGGATGGGGACGGCATCCTGCATCTGGGTGCGCCCCATTTTTATAATGGAATTAAACTCGTCTGCCTTTTCGCAGAGGGCGTGATGGAGGCGGCGCAGCTCTTTCTGGGCGTGCTCCAAAAGGCGCAGGGAAGTCATCTTCCCGGCGGTGGGGATGACATCGTTGGTGGACTGGCCGCAGTTGACGTGATCGTTGGGGTTGACGATGGAATAATCCCCTTTGTTTCCGCCAAGGATCTCAATGGCGCGGTTGGCGATGACTTCATTGGCATTCATATTCAGAGAAGTGCCGGCGCCGCCCTGGATGGGGTCCACGATGAAATATTCATGAAGATGGCCGTCCAGGATCTCGTCGCATGCCTTTACGATGGCATCGGCGATTTTTTTATCCAGGATGCCGACCTCGCAGTTTGTGATGGCGGCGGCTTTTTTGATATAGGCAAGGCTGTTGATGATTTCAGGGTGCATGTTCAGCCCCGTGATGCGGAAATTTTCCAGGGCCCGCAGGGACTGAACGCCATAGTAAACGTCCTTGGGAACCTGTTTTACTCCGATGGAGTCTTTTTCATTTCTGTATTCAGTGGTTTCGAATGCTGTAGTCTGTGTAGCCATTTTAAAATCCCTTCTTTGCATGTTGTGTAGTATTTTTTTGTCTTTCCTTTATTGTAGCCGTGTGTTAAAATATAAGCAAATACATATATTAATATAATTTGTATAATAAAAAAGTTATAGGGAGGAAGCCATCCGGCCGAAGGAACGGGATGGCGGCGGCATATGGAGAGCAGCATGTTTCGCGGAATGGAATACGTATACGAGGTGTACCGGGAAAAAAGTTTTTCAAAGGCGGCGAGAAATCTGTATATATCTCAGCCTGCCCTCAGCGCGGCGGTGCGCCGCGTGGAAGAAGAACTGAACAGCCCGATTTTTGACAGAAGCAGAAATCCGGTGGGGCTGACCGAATGCGGAGAGCATTATATCGTAGCCGTGGAAAAGATCATGGAGGTTCAAAATAATTTTAAAAACTATATGGCGGATTTTCAGCAGCTGAAAACGGGAAACCTGGCGGTGGGCGGCAGCAATCTGTTTTCCTCCTACGTCCTTCCGCCGCTGATGGCGGAGTTTACGAAACGGTATCCGAAGATCCGGATCCACCTTCTGGAGGAAAATTCGGAAAATCTGAGGCAGAGGCTTTTGGAGGGACACCTGGATCTGGTGATCGACAATTATGACTATGGAGAACAGATTTTGTCCAGGCAGCTTTACAGCAGAGAACACTTGCTTTTGGCGGTGCCCAGAGGTTTTTCGGCCAACCGGGGGAAGGATGCGTGGCAGATTTCCGCAGAACAGATCAAAGACGGCACCTTCCTTCAGGAGGCGATAGCGCCGGTGGATCTGAAATGGTTTGAAAAAGAACCGTTTATCTTTTTAAAAGCGAACAACGATACCAATGTGAGGGCCTGGAAGCTGTGCCAGCATGCCGGTGTGCGGCCCGATGTGCTGCTGCAGCTGGATCAGCAGATGACATCCTACAATGTCACCTGTTCCGGCATGGGAATTTCCTTTATCAGCGACACACTGGTGCGGTGTGTGCAGCCCCATCCCGATGTGATTTTCTATAAGCTGACGGGAGAGGAGACGGAGCGGAGCGTGCATTTTTACTGGAAAAAGGGAAAATACATGACGTATGCAATGAAAGCTTTTCTTCAAATGATCATAGAATAGTATACTTTTTTTCGGTTTTATGATAAGATAAAAATGATAATTCCTGTATCACGGGAACGAAAGCCGGACGAGGATAAAGACGGCGCATTATTTTCAGAAAAAGGAGAAGAAGATATGGTAAAGTATAACAAAGATGTCATTGCCACCCCCTGTGAGCCGGGTGTAAGCAGAAAAATTCTGACATACAATGATGATTTGATGATGTGTGAGATCACATTCCAGAAGGGGGCACAGGGAAATACCCACTCTCATCCGCACCAGCAGATTACGTATGTCGCAAAGGGCAGTTTTGAATTTACCATCGATGGGGAAAAATCAGTGGTAAAACAGGGCGACAGCGTCTTGATGCCGTCCAACAGTGTGCATGGAACCATTGCGTTGGAAGATGGCATATTGGTGGATGTGTTTACGCCGATGAGAGAGGATTTTCTGAAGTAGGAGAAGAAGGATTATGGGGATAGTTACAAGGGATTGGGAAGGAAAACAGGAGTATACGCTGACGAAAGGGGCCCTTTCGCTGACGGTATGTCCGGAGGATGGGATGAATATGCATTCCATCGTGTTTGAGGGACACACAGTGGTGGAGATCCAGGAGGACAGAAGGCAGGCCGGAAAGCTGTATGCGGTGCCCATCTTATATCCGACGCCCAACCGGATCCGAAACAATGAATGGACGCTGGGAGATCAGACCTGCCCGGCTGTCATGCATGGAATTGCGCGATACATGGAATTTCAGACGGAAAAGGTGGAGGAGACGGAGGAAGCATGCCGCATCATGGCGGTCTGCCAGTGGGATGAGAAGCAGGAACGTTTCCCGCTGTTTCCCTATGTCAGCCAGATGCGTATCACCATGGAAAACGATGGAAGAGAAATTCGTTTTTCCTATGAAATAACGGATCTGGATCATAAGGTGCTGCCCTATGGGCTGGCGCTCCATCCATTTTTTGCATCTGACAGAAAGGAAGAAATCCGTGTGTACGCGGAGGATGTCATGGAGATGACCGAGGATAAGCTTCCGACCGGAAGACTGCTTCCGGTTTCCGCCACGGAGTATGACCTGCGGACAGGACGCAGGGTGACAGAGCTGGATCTGGATCACGTCTATACCAGCATGGGGGAAAATCCAAAGGCTGAGATTTTGTATCCGGAGTTTAAGCTGACACTCAATGCCTCAGATGAATTCGGCCACATGGTGGTGTTTACACCGGATGCACCGTTTTTCTGCCTGGAAAATCAGACATGTTCCACGGATGCACATAACATGTACCAGAATGGATTCCAAAAAGAATCCGGTTTGATTCAGATCCTGCCGGGAGAATCGCAGAAGGGCTGGGTGGCGTTTCAATTTGAGCACCGGAACCCCTGACGGAAATCAGCGTGACAGTACAAGTTTTCGCAGGGCAGAAACAAGCCGCGAAACGGATCATAAATATCCGTTTTTGATAACTATAAAAGAAGAGAGGAAAAGAAAATGATTAAAGGTTTTAAGATGCACTTATACGAAGGAATGGCTGAGGAATATGAAAAACGCCACAATCAGTTATGGCCGGAGATGAAGGACATGATCCATGAACACGGCGGAAAAAACTATTCCATTTTCCTGGATAAAGAGACGAATACACTGTTTGGCTATATTGAGATTGAAGATGAAGAACTCTGGGCAAAGGGTTCCGATACAGCCATCAACCGCAAGTGGTGGGATTTCATGGCAGATATCATGGAGACCAATCCGGACAACAGCCCGGTATCCGAGGATCTGGACTGCATGTTCCATCTGGACTAATCAGTCCAATGCATGAACAGGATACTCCTTCCCATGGCGGTTAAAGTATAGAAGAAGGAAATTTGGAAATACTTACAACAGCAGGTGCGTATATGAGCGGAAACGCAGACGGCGGGACCCGCTTGGACGCAGGAAGGAGAAGGAGTTTCCATGGGAAAAAAGAAAGAAAAACCAATTGATCTTCATAATCTGACTCCGCAGGAGCAGCTGAAGCTGGAGATTGCACAGGAGATAGGGGTATTTGATAAAGTGTTGGCATCCGGATGGCGCAGTCTTTCGGCGAAAGAGTCGGGAAAGATCGGCGGACTGATGACGAAAAGACAGAAAGAACTGAATAGGGAAGCAAAACAGCGATCTTCTTGAAGATGTCGGTTGAGGGAAAGGGGGTGCTGCAAAATTCGCACCGTACAGAAAAATAATCAGCAGTTTGCCCGTTGAAATACAAATCTGCCTGACTGTCCGCTTATATCGTACATTCAACCAGATTTGTATTTCAAAAGTCAAACAGCAGGATTATTTTTTTCTGTGACTATGCGAATTTTGCAGCACCCACTTTTAAGATGGATATATTAATAGAAAAAGATAGAAATGGAAGGGTTGACAGACAGAAACAAATATGATAAATTGATAATAGTAACAATTACTGTTTTGAAACTTCCGGTTTTGAAACGGCAAAACCAATACTATCATGAAAGAAAGAGGTGCTGATATGGAATTAAAGGGATCAAGAACAGAAGAAAATTTGAAGACAGCGTTTGCAGGCGAATGCCAGGCAAGGACAAAGTATACATATTACGCAAGCAAGGCAAAGAAGGACGGATATGTTCAGATTGCAAATCTGTTCATGGAGACAGCAGAAAATGAAAAAGAGCATGCAAAGATCTGGTTCAAACTGCTTCATGACGGAATCGCAGATACAAAAGCAAACCTTCTGGATGCGGCAGAGGGAGAGAACTATGAATGGACGGATATGTATGCAGAATTCGCAAAGGTTGCCAGAGAAGAGGGATTTAATCATATTGCGTATCTGTTTGACGAAGTCGGAAAGATTGAGAAGGAGCATGAAGAGCGTTACCGCAAGCTTCTGGCAAATGTGGAAGGCGGCCTGGTATTCTCCAGAGATGAGGATATGATCTGGCAGTGCTCCAACTGCGGCCATATCCATATTGGAAAGAAAGCGCCTGAAGTTTGTCCGGTATGTGCTCATCCACAGTCTTATTTCCAGATTCAGGCGAAGAATTATTGATATGATAAAGGAAAAAGGGTCAGTTTTTTAGGATTTCAGGAACATACAGTGCGGAGAAATCCGCCGCATCTTGAGTGATTTTGTCATGCTCATCGGCAGACGGGGAAGAACTGCTTTCAGAATCAGGGAAGCGTTTCTTTCCCGTTTTGCACAACATAGTGAAAAAAGAAGAAAAATTTTAGTTGATTCAGCAGAAAAAGAAAGAAAAGCAGGATATGGGATTTCCCCAATGAAAAATAGCAAAAATGAATGTCAGCATAGTGACCGATGCCAGGAATAGAAAAAGAAGGGATATCAGGTAATATAGACAATAAAACCAACAGTGATTTGTGGGAAAATTGGGGAAAAATGTTTTTTCGCTATTGGATATACAAATTAGCCAAAAGGTAAAAAAATAATTTGGTTATCTGCACTATGGTCAAAAAAAATGAAATAGTGTATAGTTATAGTACAAGTTAAAACTGCTTTGTCAGTTCAATTTAATTCGCATAAGGATTTTAGGGAGGAAAAAACATGGCAAGTTTATCACTCAAGAATGTTACAAAAGTATATCCAAACGGATTTGTCGGTGTGAAAGATTTCAATCTTGAAATTGAAGATAAAGAGTTCATCATCTTCGTAGGACCTTCAGGATGCGGTAAGTCTACAACACTTCGTATGATCGCAGGTCTGGAAGAGATTACATCCGGTGAACTGTGGATCGGTGACAAGATGGTTAATGATGTGGAACCAAAGGACAGAGATATCGCGATGGTATTCCAGAACTACGCTCTGTATCCACATATGTCTGTGTACGATAATATGGCATTTGGCCTTAAGTTAAGAAAAACACCAAAGGCTGAAATTGATAAATTAGTACATGAAGCAGCAAGAATCCTGGATATTGAACATCTGTTGGATCGTAAGCCAAAGGCTCTTTCCGGTGGACAGAGACAGCGTGTTGCTATGGGTCGTGCAATCGTTCGTAATCCTAAGGTATTCTTAATGGACGAGCCGCTGTCCAACTTGGATGCTAAGCTGCGTGTACAGATGCGTATTGAGATTTCCAAGCTGCATCAGAGACTGGGTACCACCATCATCTATGTAACACATGACCAGACAGAAGCTATGACACTGGGTACCAGAATCGTAGTTCTGAAGGATGGTATCATCCAGCAGGTAGATACTCCGCAGAATCTGTATGATAAGCCAATCAACAAGTTCGTAGCCGGATTCATCGGATCCCCGCAGATGAACCTGATCGATGCAGAAGTTTCTCAGGAAGGCAATAGTGTGGTTGTTAAATT
Organism: Candidatus Fimimorpha excrementavium; assembly: GCA_018710785.1. Lineage (GTDB taxonomy): Bacteria > Bacillota > Clostridia > Lachnospirales > Lachnospiraceae > Fimimorpha > Fimimorpha excrementavium. Next base: position 8,106 of record DVJD01000090.1, on the reverse strand, counting down.
TGCTGACAACAAGATCATACTTCCGGAAGATAAAGCAAAAGTTCTGAAAGAAAAGGGATATGTGGGCAAGGAAGTATGCTTCGGTATTCGTCCGGAAGATATCCATGATGATGAAGAGTTCATGAAGGCTCATCCGGGCAGCGTTCTTCATACAATGATTCGTGTATACGAAATGTTAGGTGCTGAAGTTTATCTGTACTTTGATCAGAACGAGACAAGCTTCACAGCCAGAGTTCATCCGGGAACAAAGGCTAGACCAGGCGACAAGGTTGATCTTGCCATGGATCTTAATAAGATTCATATTTTCGATAAGGATACAGAGCAGGTAATTTTGAACTAATCTCATCAAGATCGTGAGAGAAGTCGTTATTGTTTCATAAAAAACGGAGGAAATGTGTAAAAAATATGCATTTCCTCTTTTTTTTTTTTGGATTTTCGATTAATATAGAAACAGAAGTGGTTTTACGACAAATATCGTTTAAGGAGAGTGGGTCAATGATTTCAAATCAGATATTACAAAGTACCATTGAGGGATTGAAAGGAATCACAAGAATCGACCTTTGCATCAGTGATACGGACGGAAAGATTCTTGCGACGACCTTGCCTGATATGGAAGTGGGAGAAGATGCAGTTTTGGCATTCGTCAATTCCCCGGCAGAAAGCCAGGTGATCAACGGCTATCAGTTTTTCAAGGTGTTTGATGAACATCAGCTGGAATATGTGCTTCTGGCCAAAGGCGGAAATGACGACGTCTACATGGTGGGAAAGATTGCGTCCTTCCAGATTCAGAATTTGTTGGTGGCTTACAAAGAACGTTTCGATAAAGATAATTTCATAAAAAATCTTCTTTTGGATAATTTGCTTCTGGTGGATATTTATAATCGCGCAAAAAAACTTCACATTGAGACCGAGGCGCGTCGGATTGTCTTTATCATCGAGACAAAGAATGAAAAAGACATCAATGCGCTGGAAACCGTCCGCAGCTTGTTTTCCGCGAAGACAAAGGACTTCATCACTGCCGTGGATGAGAAGAATATTATCCTTGTCAAAGAGTTAAAGGCGACAGAAACATACGAAGATATGCAGAAGACTGCCAGCGTAATTGTGGACATGCTGAATACCGAGGCCATGAGTCAGGTACATGTGGCTTATGGTACCATTGTCAATGAAATTAAGGAGGTATCCCGTTCCTATAAGGAAGCGAAGATGGCTCTGGATGTCGGAAAGATTTTCTACAGCGACCAGAATGTGGTGGCCTATTCCAATCTGGGCATTGGCCGTCTTATTTACCAGCTTCCGCTTCCGCTGTGTCGGATGTTTATCAAAGAAATCTTTGAGGGACGTTCTCCCGATGATTTCGATGAAGAAACGTTAACAACCATCAATAAATTCTTTGAAAACAGCTTGAATGTTTCAGAAACTTCCAGACAGCTTTATATTCACCGTAATACATTGGTGTATCGTTTGGATAAGCTGCAAAAGAGTACGGGACTTGATTTGCGTGTATTTGAAGACGCTATCACCTTCAAGATTGCGCTGATGGTAGTGAAGTATATGAAATATATGGAGACACAGGAATACTAATCATAGGATTAGGACGCGCTTACGGCTGTGAAGCGGGCTGCCAATATACGGTTATGGAAAACTGTGGACAACCAGATTTATGCTGGTGCGGGGGCTGATGCACGGGGGTGCGCAGCCTCTTTTTATTCGGCAGGCTTCTCTTTCCCCATCCGGTTTCTGTTCGTTTTATGGAGTGGAAAGGAGTATATTTTTTCGCAACGAATGAAAGACTAAACAGTGATGTGGCTGAAGGCTTCTCGGCATATAATATGGAGATGAGAAAAAGAAATGCTGAGATCAATAAGGAGGATATACAGCAATGGAAGAAAACAAAAAGTTGGAAGAGCCATATTCCGGACCGGAAGAAAAAGATAAGAAAACGGATCGTTTCGGAAAAGGAATGCTCACCGGTATCGTGATCAGTGTTTTGACCATGGGCTGTCTGGTCCTGGGCTGGAATGTATTTCAGCGCATAGAGAATGGAGGAAGTCTGTTTGGCGCAGGAGGCGGACAGGCGGAAGAAACCATGGCTGCCGCGGAAAACAGGGATTCGAAAATTGAAAGAATCGAGACGCTGATCAGGCAGAGATTTCTTTATGATGTGGACACGGACGAGCTGGAAGAATACATTTATAAGGGTATTATGGCAGGATTGGGAGATCCCTATTCTGCTTACTATACGGAGGAGGAATTTGCCGATGTGATGGAAGATACCGAAGGAGTCTATTATGGAATCGGCGTGCAGGCCACGCAGAGCTATGATACCATGGAATCCACCATCGTGCAGGTGTACGAAAATTCTCCGGCCGAGGAAGCTGGGCTGAAAAAAGGCGATATCATCTGTGAGGTCAACGGAGAGAACGTCCAGTCCCAGGATTTGAATGAGATTGTATCCAAAATCAAGGGGGAAGAAGGAACTACGGTTCATCTGAAATGCTACCGCCCGGATACAGAGGAGTATGTGGAAATGGATGTGGAGCGCCGGTCTGTGGAAATGGATACGGTCACCAGCGAGATGCTTGGCGATCAGATCGGATATATTCAGATCACCAGCTTCGACGGGGTAACGGCGGATCAATTTAAAGACGCACTCAGTGAACTGGAGTCACAGAACCTGGCAGGATTGGTGATCGACCTGCGTGACAATCTGGGCGGCCTGGTGGACAGTGTGGTGGAAATCGCAGATTGGATGCTTCCTGAAGGGACGATCGTCTATACGGAAGACAAAAACGGGGAGGGAGAGAGCTACGAATCCGATGAGGAGCATCAGTTTACAAAACCGCTGGCCGTGCTGGTCAACGGATACAGTGCCAGCGCATCGGAGATTTTCGCCGGGGCGATAAAAGCCTATGGAACGGGCACACTGGTCGGGACGAAGACCTTTGGCAAGGGAATTGTGCAGAATATCATTCCTCTGGAGGACGGAAGCGCCGTGAAAATGACCGTGTCCCGCTATTTTACACCGGATGGCATCTGCATCCACGAAGAAGGAATTGAGCCGGATCTGGAAGTGGAACTTCCGGAAGAACTGGAGAGCAAAGCGGTTTTGACGCAGGAAGAGGACGTACAGCTGCAGGAAGCCATAAAAGCGGTGGAAGAAAAGATAGGGTAATGGAAATCCAAAAAGAGAGAACTGTATTGTGTAAAATGATGCCGGAACCGGAAAATAAATAGGAGAATTTTTCAAAAATTTTGTATTTTCATCGAAAAGCTTTTGTGCTATACTTGTAAGGATATTGGGAGCCTGTAAAATGGTAAGCCATTTACAGGCCAATACTCCGCAGTGAGCTGTTATTTGACACTCGCAGCTGTGTTTCGGCGGATTTGACGGCGGGATGCCTGCGGGAATAAAGAGGAAGAAAAGGAGAAACAATGGGAAAACGAAATGATATCCATAAGATTTTGATCATTGGATCCGGTCCGATTATTATCGGTCAGGCATGTGAATTTGACTACTCAGGTACACAGGCATGTAAGGCTCTTCGTAAATTGGGATACGAAATTGTTTTGGTGAATTCCAATCCGGCTACGATTATGACTGACCCTGGTACAGCTGATGTTACGTATATTGAACCATTGAATGTGGAACGTCTGGAGCAGATCATTGAAAAGGAACGTCCGGATGCATTGCTTCCAAACCTGGGAGGTCAGTCCGGTTTGAACCTTTGTTCAGAGCTGGCAAAAGAAGGCATTTTGGAGAAATACAATGTGCAGGTCATCGGCGTACAGGTGGATGCGATCGAGCGCGGAGAAGACCGGATTGAATTTAAGCACACCATGGAATCTCTTGGAATCGAGATGGCACGCAGCGAAGTAGCTTATACAGTAGAGGAAGGTCTGGCAATCGCGGAAAAACTGGGATATCCGGTTGTTCTTCGCCCGGCATATACCATGGGCGGCGCAGGCGGCGGCCTTGTATATAATAGAGAAGAATTAAAGACAGTCATGGCCAGAGGTCTTCAGGCCAGCATGGTTCATCAGGTATTGGTGGAAGAGTCCGTATTGGGCTGGGAAGAGCTGGAACTGGAAGTGGTCCGTGACGCGGACAACAATATGATCACGGTATGCTTCATTGAAAATATTGACCCGCTGGGTGTGCATACCGGAGATTCCTTCTGCGCTGCACCGATGCTGACCATTTCAGAAGACGTCCAGAAGCGTCTGCAGGAGCAGGCTTATAAGATCGTAGAGGCCATTCAGGTCATCGGCGGTACCAACGTACAGTTTGCCCATGATCCGGTGACAGACCGTATCATCGTCATTGAGATTAATCCGAGAACATCCCGTTCCTCCGCCCTGGCCTCCAAAGCGACCGGTTTTCCCATCGCTCTGGTATCTGCCATGCTGGCATGCGGCCTGACATTGGCTGATATTCCCTGCGGAAAGTATGGCACATTGGATAAGTATGTGCCGGACGGCGACTATGTGGTAATCAAGTTTGCCCGCTGGGCATTCGAAAAGTTCAAAGGTGTGGAAGACAAGCTGGGCACACAGATGCGTGCCGTGGGCGAAGTCATGAGCATCGGCAAGAACTATAAAGAAGCCTTCCAGAAAGCCATCCGCAGCCTGGAAATCGGACGTTACGGTTTGGGATTTGCAAAGGATTTCAATAAGCTTTCCAAGGAAGAACTGCTGGAACGGCTGCAGACACCGAGCAGTGAGCGTCATTTCATGATGTATGAAGCACTGAGAAAAGGCGCCACGGTAAAAGAAATTTTTGAGATCACAAAGGTGAAGGAATATTTCATCGAACAGATGAAGGAACTGGTGGAAGAGGAAGAAAATCTTCTGACCTTCAAGGGGCAGGTTCCGCCGCAGGATATCCTGACACAGGCAAAGAAGGACGGATTCTCCGACCGTTACTTAAGCCAGCTGCTGGAAGTATCGGAAGACGCTGTGCGTGAAGCCAGAATTTCCTATGGCGTGGAAGAAGCATGGGAAGGCGTGCATGTAAGCGGTACCGAAAACAGCGCTTATTACTACTCCACTTACAATGCGCCGGATCATACAGAAGCCAGTGATAATAAGAAAAAGATCATGATTCTGGGCGGCGGTCCGAACCGTATCGGTCAGGGTATCGAATTTGACTACTGCTGTGTTCACGCGGCGCTGGCGCTGAAGGATCTGGGATTTGAGACCATCATCGTAAACTGTAATCCGGAGACGGTTTCCACCGATTATGATACATCCGACAAGCTGTACTTCGAACCGCTGACACTGGAAGATGTACTGAGTATTTATAAGAAGGAAAAGCCGCTGGGCGTGATCGCGCAGTTCGGCGGACAGACACCGCTGAACCTGGCAGACGCCCTGGAAAAGAACGGCGTGCATATCCTGGGTACACCGCCGGCAGTCATTGATATGGCAGAAGACCGTGATCTGTTCCGCGCCATGATGGAAAAGCTGGAGATTCCGATGCCGGAATCCGGCATGGCCTCCACCGTGGAGGAAGCCTTGGCCGTGGCAGAAAAGATCGGTTATCCGGTCATGGTTCGTCCATCCTTCGTACTGGGCGGCCGCGGCATGGAAGTGGTTTATACACCGGAAAGCATGGAAGGATATATGAGAGCGGCTGTCGGCGTGACACCGGATCGCCCGATTCTGATCGACCGTTTCCTGCAGCATGCGACGGAGGCGGAAGCCGATGCCATCGCGGACGGAACCCATGCCTTTGTTCCGGCTGTCATGGAGCACATTGAGCTGGCTGGTATCCATTCCGGTGACTCTGCCTGCATCATTCCATCCATGAACATTTCCAAGGAAAATCTGGCAACCATTAAGGAATACACCAGAAAGATTGCAGAAGAGATGCATGTATGCGGTCTGATGAACATGCAGTATGCCATCGAAAACGGCAAGGTTTATGTGATCGAGGCCAATCCGAGAGCATCCAGAACGGTGCCGCTGGTATCCAAGGTCTGCAACGTGCAGATGGTTCGCCTGGCGACAAAGATTATTACTTCGGAATTTACTGGAGAGCCCTCTCCGGTTCCGGCTCTGAAGGAAAGAAATATCCCTTACTATGGTGTAAAGGAAGCGGTATTCCCGTTCAATATGTTCCCGGAAGTAGACCCGATCCTCGGACCGGAAATGCGTTCCACAGGAGAAGTACTGGGCATGGGCGATACCTTTGGGGAAGCCTTCTACAAAGCACAGGAGGCCACAAAGACCTCTCTTCCTCTGGAAGGCTGCGTGCTGATCAGTGTCAATGACAAGGATAAGCCGGAGGTACTTCAGGTGGCCAAAGACTTTGTGGACAGCGGCATGAAGATCGTGGCAACCGGCCGCACCTATGAGCTGATCCGCGATGCCGGACTCCCGGTTGAAAAGATCAATAAGATGCAGGAAGGAAGACCAAATATCCTGGATGCCATCAGCAATGGAGAAATCCAGCTGATCATCAATACACCGGCAGCGCCGGAAAGGAAGTTTGATGACAGCTATATCCGCAAGGCAGCCATCAAGGGCAAGATCCCGTATATGACAACGATTGCAGCCGCAAAAGCGACGGCAAGCGGAATCAAGGCTGTGAAAGTACAGGGCAAGATTCAGGTGAAATCCCTTCAGGAACGCCATCAGGCAATTACAGACTATTAATAAAAAGCAGCAATGGGGCTGCAGCCGGTATTTTTCTGTGCAAAGCGGAGGAATACCTGCTGCAGCCCTGTCATAAATATACATAAGGCATAGGCTGTCAGGCGGCAAGGACTGTACATGGGCAGCGGATTGGAGGAAGCATGGAGCATTTAAAGATTCCGGAACATTATGAACCACTGATGGATATCCGTGAGACAGAAGAAGCGATCAAACTGGTAAAGGATTTTTTTGAGAGGGAGCTGGCAAAAAATCTGAATTTGACGCGTGTGTCTGCGCCGTTATTCGTCACACCGCAGTCAGGATTGAATGATAATCTGAACGGTGTGGAGCGCCCGGTATCCTTTGGCATCCGGGAACAGAATGAGAGGCAGGTGGAGATTGTTCATTCTCTGGCAAAATGGAAGCGGTACGCGCTGAAGAGATACGGATTTTCCCATGGGGAAGGACTGTATGCCGATATGAACGCCATTCGCCGCGATGAAGATACAGATAATATTCATTCCATATTTGTGGACCAGTGGGACTGGGAGAAAATCATTGACAAGGAAGAGCGCACGGTTGCCACTCTGAAGGCCATCGTGAGAAAAGTCTACGTCACGCTGCGCACGACGGAATCGTATGTCAACTATCATTATCCTCAGATTGATCCGATTCTGCCGGAAGAGATCACATTTATCACGTCCCAGGAACTGGAAAATATGTATCCCGGACAGACGCCGAGGGAGAGGGAATACAGCATTGCCCGTCTGAAGGGAGCTGTCTTTATCATGCAGATCGGAGACAAGTTGAATTCGGGAATCCCCCATGACGGAAGAGCGCCGGATTATGATGACTGGTCCTTAAACGGTGATATCATCGTATATTACCCTGTGTTGGATATTGCGCTGGAACTTTCTTCCATGGGAATCCGCGTGGATGAAGATGCCCTGCGCTATCAGTTAAAGGCCAGCGGATGCGAGGAGAGAGCGTCTCTCCCGTTCCAGAAAGCGCTGCTGGAAGGGAATCTTCCATACTCCGTGGGCGGCGGAATCGGACAGTCCCGGATGTGCATGTATTTTTTGAGAAAGGCCCATATCGGGGAAGTGCAGGCTTCCATATGGCCGGATGAAATCGTCACGGAAGCGGAGAAAAACCATATTTTCCTGCTGTAATACTAAAAAAGCAAAAGGATGGGTACAGGAACCAGGCGCTTGCCGGATTTCTGTACCCTTTTTGCGTGATAAGCATGCGGCAAGCATGGAAAGTGGCTGCCGTGCTTGCACGAGCAGACACTTGTCGGTGTGCCCGGCGGGCACACGTTCTAACGGGTGAAAGTCCCTGACCCGCCCGGCAGTGGGAAGGGTGCAGCCAATGGCAAGGGCGTCATTGTGAGATGGAGTCTGAAGGAAGCCGTAGGCAAAACACTGGCCTGTAAAAGTTGCCCGGATAGGCTGTAAAGCGTGGATG
>DVJD01000089.1 GCA_018710785.1 Candidatus Fimimorpha excrementavium | reverse complement strand
GGAAAATCCTAGTACCGCTACGTTTTTCACGGAGCGAGAGCGCCCCGACAGGGAAAAGGCTCGCTCTCTCCGGCCGTCCGGGATTTCACTTTTCCCTTCTATTTCTACCTATGAGTTTCGCAATCGCCTATCAATTTCTTATTTCCATGCGATTGACAATCATCACTCAATCCGACACGAATGACCGTTTTCCTTACGCGAATTTCTTGACAAACAAATAAAAAAAGCATAATATAACTATACTGCTATAGTTCTTAGAGTGCGATACTCTACGATATGGATATACAATTTGATTTTTCCGTTTATTCTATACCAAAAAAGGAGAACGGTTCGCTATGGAAATCCATGAGATTGTTCGGAAAAAAGGAAAGGGTTATCTTGGACGCAAGAGCAAATCGCGGCCTTTTTAGGTGCATCCATACCAGCTGTAAAGGAGATGCAGCAGCTTATTGCCGCGCTATTCAAGGAACGTTAAAGGGGTGAAAAAAATTATGGGAAAAGAGAACATCAAGTTTATATGTTTTTTACTTGCTTCCATATGTTTCTTTATAGCAGCAATAATAAATTTTATGGATAAGGATACTGCCTCAGCAATAACCTTTTTATTATTAGGCATTTCATTTTTACTTTTATCAACGACACATTTGAGAAATGATAAATACGTACAATCCTGATTTACGGGCCGACCTGATCGAATCTTTCAAAACTGAATCGCAGCCCCATAAATTTGTTTTTTCATATCACGGATTTACAAATAATTTGCCCGGGATAACCGCCCGATCCATCCGACACAATGGCCAAGTGCCGGATAGGAACGGCAAAATTTTTTACACTTCTATTACTTCTTTATCACACATCAGTAAGCGGATACGATACCAGGCAGTATCCGTGCCTTCCCTCTTACAGTACATGATTCAAAAACGCTGTCCGCACGGTATATTGGTCGGCGGCATGTTTTAATTTATCAATATTGCGCTGCGGAATCCAGGCTTTATTGCTGTTATAATAAAAGTTCATCTGTTTCCAGTATTTCTCCGGATATAAGAACATGGCGCGAAGTATCTTGGTTTCCTCTTTTGAAATCGGCAGGATCCGATTATAATCCTCCAGCATCATGCTGCCCAACTCCAAATTCCAGTTGTGTTTTTCCAGGATTTTTCTCATGAACTGGTATAGATCGGATATCTGCATCTGTATGGAGATGCGCTGAAAATTGATGATTGCCGCCTGTCCGGCGCTGATCAGCACATTGTGCTGGTTATAGCTTCCATGACAGATATGTCCCTGGCCCACGGCATCCTTATATAGAATCTGATATTGAGAATCATACAGCATATGAAGGGCTTCTTCGGCCTGGGCATACATGGTATCAAAGCTTTTCATAATACAGAGTTCGAATCCGGTTTTTTTCTTTTTATTGCGGATAAATGCACGGATCCGTTTCAGTTCCCGATTATGCTTTTCCATATCATCTACCAGAGAATTCCCCACAAGGCTGTCCCGCTCCATGACTTCTCGGCTGTCCATTCCCCGAAGGAGCATATGGAGCTTTGCAAGCATTCGAACGGCCGTCCCCAGCTCCCCTCTGCTGCTGACATTGCATTCGCTGTAAGGATATCCATCTTTTAATATGTACTGTGTCCCTTCCTCATTGACTGCATACAGTTCTCCTTCTTTGGTTCTGACATAAGCATCCACTAAAAGCCCTCTTTTTTCTTTCAAGAATGACAATACCTGGTCTTCGGCTTCCATATGGCGCTTGGACCCGGTATATTCTTTTAAAACCTTGCAGCCGCGGTCCGTATCCAGGATTAAAGCGCCTCTGCCTTTCTTCATCCCATACACAGTCACCGGATATTGTTCCAGCACGGACTTTCCCCAATCATTCATGCCCTACCTCATTTCTGCACTGCTTTTTTCAGAAAAAGCCTCCGGCGCAGCGCTGCCAGAAGCCGTGGACAGACGGGCGGCTTCTTCCTATATTTGCCCGCTGCACTCTTTTCAACTGCTACTCTATCCTATGCCAGTCTGTCTCAAAATATTTCTATCACCATTCTGTTAAGCCTTCTCTTTATAGGACATCTTGTGGGCATGGGCATCGGGACGATCCTCGCCATGATCGGTGTCGGAAGAACCATAGCGGTATTCAATCACTTTATCCAGGCCAAAATGACGGAACTGGCCGCAGTGGATGAATAAAACGCTTTACAAACGCCGCCTTTACCATGTATACTAAAGAATGGGATTATGGGTAATCCAATGAATTTTAAAGCCGCCGAAAGCGGCAGAATGAGAGGTCAAAATGAGTTTATTAGAAGAATGGAGAGCTGCCGCCTACGGTCAGGATGAAAGATCCCAGGCATATCAGACGTTCTGGGCAAATTATTTCAAACTGGAGGAAGGATTTTACGCTTCCCTTTTGGCTGATGAAACAGTTGTAACAGGAACCATTCCTTCTCTGGCAGAAAAATACAATGTGGACAAGATGACGATGGTGGGTATCCTGGACGGCATCAACGACAGTTTGAAGACGCCGAATCCAATCGAAACCATGGATGAGACGACTGAGCTTTCCCTGGATTATGACAAGGAAAAACTGTATTATAACATGGTGGAAGCCCGCGCCGAATGGCTGTACAACCTTCCTCAGTGGGATAATCTTCTGACAGAAGAGAGAAGAAAAGAACTGTATAAAGAACAGAAATCATCCACCACAGTGGTAAAACCGCCTAAGATCGGCCGCAACGATCCATGTCCTTGCGGCAGCGGAAAGAAATATAAGAAGTGCTGCGGAAAAAATTTGTAATGCATGTCTGCCTGACTCGTTACCCGCAGGAATAAAAAAGAGAGAGAAGATACGTCTGCCGAAAGAAAGCCCTCGGCGGTATCTCCACTCTCTTTTCTGTTTTTTATTGCTGTTTCACACAGACAAACTGTGCACCTTCCTGTTCAAATATTAGGTTCCCGTCTTCCAGACTCACACCAATGGTCTGACCGTCCATATCCACGCTGTATTTGTCGCCGTCTGCTTTCCAGGTTCCTTCCCCGGAAATATCTGCCACATTGCCCGTCACTTTTCCGTCATCTTCAAATGTGAATGTGATATTTTTCAGCTGATCCTGGCCAAGCTGCTCCGCAAATTCATTCAAATTAATTTCCACTCCGGATGCCTTTACCTTATCCGCTTTCCAGGTTCCCAGTATGGGATCTTCCTGTCCGCACCCCACCATCACGGCAGTCATACTCATAGCTGCCATAAAAGCCGCAAGCCTTTTCTTCATAAGTAAATACCCTCCTGTCTTGATCGTCTGATTTTTGTTCAATCTTTCTCTTTAATTATACTATAGATATCGATATATTACAAACTACTTTCCGAATTTTCATAGAATTAGTAACTGGTCTCTTTTCCCTTCCTTATCCATATATTGAACTAATATAACATCCATTCCCATGGCAATAAGGAGGAAAATCTTGCAGTTTCTGATTTATCTGTCCAATTTTATCATTCCCATTCTCATTTTTTATATTATCGTCACCGGATTGATCGAAAAGAAACCCGTCTATGACGACTTCGTCCGGGGCGCCAAGGACGGCATGAAAACCGTGGCTTCCATCCTGCCGACTCTCATCGGTCTGATGGTGGGGGTGGGAGTTCTGCGCGCCAGCGGATTTCTGGATTTTCTTTCCGACCTGCTTTCCAAACCGGCAGAACTGGTCGGGTTTCCCGCCCCTCTGGTTCCCCTGTCCATCGTGCGGATGTTTTCTTCCTCCGCCGCCACCGGACTGGTCCTGGATTTGTTTTCCGAATATGGAACCGATTCTCTCATCGGTACCATCGCCTCCATCAGCATGAGCTGCACAGAAACCATCTTTTACACCATGTCCGTCTATTTCATGGCCGCCAAGGTAACCAAAACCCGCTACACCCTGGTCGGCGCCCTGCTGACCACCCTCTCCGGCATCATCGCCAGCACCATCCTGGGCCACATCCTCGTCCCCTGACCGCCAGTCTCCTTTATCCCTCTGCTTCCATGGCGTATTCCATGAAAAATTCCATGAAAAATTCCATGGAAAACTCCATGGAAAACTCCATTGCCTTCCGCTCTCCCAAACCGGTATAATGAACCATATATCATGTTCCATTTGGAAGGAAAGGACAGGTACAAACATATGAATGAATTTCGCGCCGCACTGCTTCAGATGGTGGCAGAACCCACCGAAGAAGCCAATCGAAAAAAAGGGATGGAATACTGCCGCCGGGCCAAGGCCATGGGCGCCGATCTGGCTTTATTTCCGGAAATGTGGAGCACCGGCTATACCATGGACTGGAAACCGGAGGCCATGAAAGCACTGGCCACAGCAGCCGACGGTCCCTTTGTCCGTGCGTTTCAGGATCTGGCGCGGGAGCTGGAGATGGCCATCGGCATCACCTATCTGGAGCAGTACGAACCCGCTCCCCGAAACACCCTCACCGTATTTGACCGTTTCGGGAGTCCCGTTCTGACCTATGCCAAAGTCCACACCTGCGACTTTGACATCGAATCCCGGCTGACGCCGGGGGATGATTTTTATACGGCCGATCTGGATACGGCGGAGGGCCCCGTAAAAATCGGAGCCATGATCTGTTTTGACCGGGAATTTCCGGAGAGCGCCAGAATTCTCATGTTAAAAGGAGCGGAAATCATCCTGGTTCCCAATGCCTGCCCCATGGAACTAAACCGTCTGACGCAGCTGCGCGCCCGCGCCTATGAAAATATGGTGGGCATCGCCACGGCCAACTACGCCTATGGGCAGCCTGACTGCAATGGCCACTCCACCGCCTTCGATGGCATGGCTTATGGGGAAATCCGTCCGGGCGTAGTGGAATCCAGGGATACGCTGATCCTGGAAGCCGGTGAAAATGAAGGCATCTATCTGGCCACTTTCCCCATGGACAAGATCCGAACCTATCGAAAAAATGAAGTCCACGGCAATGCCTACCGCCATCCTGCCAAGTACCGCGCTCTAATCGAAGAAACGATCCGGGAACCATTTGTCCGTCCAGATTACCGGCCCTGACGGAATTCTCTGTAAAAGAAACGCAGCCATCGCTCCAGTAACTCCGCAGCCGGTTTACAGTCTTGACCGCTGTCCCTTATCCGGTCCCTGCTCGTGCAGACGCTGGGCGAGGTATTACGTCAAAAAAAGAGGGGCACAGCCCCTCTTTTATCGTTTAAACCTCTCTCCCAGACATTTGTCATGTGGCTGCCGGTTCCGGCATCTTTTCCAGGAAACTATACTGGGACATATACAATTTGTAGTATTCTCCCTTTTCTTTCATCAGTTCGTCATGATTTCCCTTCTCTACGATCTGGCCATGGTCGATGTAGAGAATGCAGTCCGCATTTTTAATCGTGGACAGACGGTGGGCAATGATAAACGAAGTTCTTCCCTTCAAAAGTCTTGCCAGACCCTCCTGCAGAAGAATTTCCGTCTCTGTATCGATGCTGGAGGTGGCCTCATCCAAAATCAGGATCTTGGGATCGGCAAGCAGCGCTCTGGCAAAGGAAATCAGCTGTCTCTGCCCTGCGGACAGGCGGCTTCCGCGCTCATTGACTTCTGTCTGATATCCGCGCTCCATTTCCATGATGAAATCATGGGCACAGACGGTTTTGGCTGCCCGAATGACATCTTCATCCGAGGCTGTCATATTTCCGTACCGGATATTGTCCATGATGGTTCCGGAGAAAATGAAGCTGTCCTGCATCATGACTCCCATCTGTTTACGCAGGGATTTGATGGTGACGCTGTTGATGTCAATTCCGTCGATCAGCAGTTCGCCGGAATCAATGTTGTAAAATCGGCTGATCAGATTGACGATGGTGGATTTTCCGGCTCCCGTCGGACCCACGATGGCATAGGTTTCTCCGGCTTTCGCCTTGAAACTGACATCATTCAGAATCTTCACGCCGTCATCGTAGCTGAAATCCACATGCTTAAATTCCACATCCCCCTTGATGGGCGGCATTTCTTTGGCTCCCGGACGATCCTTAACCGTAATCGGTTCGTCGATGGTTTCAAAGATACGCTCCAGATAAGAAATGGCTGTCAGCAGAGAATTGTAGAAGGATGCCAAGGTATTGATGGGCTGCCAGAACCGTCCGATATAGCTGCTGAATGCCACCAGCGTACCGACGGTCACCACATCATTGCCGACTTTCAGCCATTCCACTCCGATATAATAAATCAGGGCCATGGTGATGACGGATATGATATCCACCACTGGAGAAAGCATGAAGTTATATTTGATGACGCTCATCCAGGCTTTCCGGTAATCACCGCTTAATTTATTGAAAATCTCTGTGTTGCGCTCTTCCCTCACAAAAGCCTGGGTGACACGGATTCCATTGATACTCTCCGCAATATAGGCATTTAAGTTGGACTGTTTGTTGCTGGAAATCTGCCAGCCTCTCCTCTGCCGCTTTTTGACAAAGATCACCAGCACCGCCAGGACAGGGATACCGCACATGCACAAAAGCGTCAGCTGCACATTCAGCGCCAGCATGAAGAAGATGATGAAAATCAAGCTGCACAGATCTGTGATGGTATTGACGATACCATTGGAGAGCAGATCGCTTAAATTGTTGACGTAGTTGACGAGACGCACCTGAATCTTTCCATGGGGACGGCTGTCATAATAGGAAAACGGCAGTTCCTGCAGGTGATCAAACAGTTCTCTTCTGAGAGAATGGATCACGCCCTGACCGATGCGGCTGGTCAGCGTAATCTTCACCCGGAGGATGATGGCCACTGCCAGGACCACCACCAGGGTGAGCACAGCCATTCCCACGATGGCATTCATATTCTTATCGGGAATATACACATCCATGACCTGTTTCAAAAACAGCGGAATCAGCATTCCAAGGGCACTGGAAATGAGCATCAGCGCGATGGTGAGAATCATTTTCCCTCTGTACGGCTTGACATACTTCAAAAGACGCTTCACTTGGTTTAGGTCAAACTTTACCTCAAGATCTTCATCCTGATCATATCTATTTCGTGCCATTCTGATTCCTCCTTTCTTCCATTCTGTGCGCACGGAATTCGTCAAACTCTCCGTACTGATGGTTGAAGACGGTATAATAATATCCTCTCTGCTTTAAAAGGCTTTCATGATTGCCCCGCTCCACGATGCGCCCATTGGACAAAACCAAAATCTGGTCCGCATCCATGATGGAGGAGATTCGATGGGCGATGATAAACACGGTGCGGTCCTTTCCAACAGTCTTTAAATCGCTCTGAATCTGAGACTCGGTTTCCATGTCGATGGCCGATGTGGTATCATCCAGAATCAAAATGGATGGATTTTTCACCAGAGCTCTGGCCAGACTGATACGCTGTCTCTGACCTCCCGACAGACCCACGCCCCGCTCGCCGACGATGGTATCATATCCGTCCGGCATTTGGCGGATAAAGCCATCGGCATTGGCGATCTTGGCCGCTTTTTCCACCTCCTCAAAACTGCAGTCCGGATTTCCGTAGGCGATGTTTCCCTCGATGGTATCGGAAAACAGGAACACATCCTGCATGGCGATGCCGATGCTTCCGCGCAGGGAATGCAGATCAAAGTTTTTCACATTGACACGCCCGATGGTGATCCGGCCGTCCGATACATCATAAAACCGGCACAGCAGGTTCATCAGCGTAGATTTTCCGGAACCTGTGGCTCCGATGATGCCCACCGTCTGTCCCGGCTTCACTTCGAAATTAATATCCTTTAAGATGACATCTTTATAGGAGTAATAAAATACATTCTCAAACTTAATGGTGCCGCTTACCCGTTCGCTCTTCAGCGGAACCGGCAGCTCCTTAATATCCGGCTCCACCTGATAGGTGGCATAAATTTTTTCAATGGATGCCACAAAGTTCTGAATGTCGTTGATGATCCATCCGAACTGGCGCAGCGGGCTGTTTAACATCCACAGGTAACCGTTGACGGTGACAAACTTACCCATGGTCATTTCCCCGCGGATGACCATGTAGCCGCCCACCAGCATCAAAACCACGGTGAGCAGGTTGGAAAAGATTTCGAAAATCGGTATGTAGCGCCGCCAGATGTTGGAAGACTGGATCTGCGCGTCCCGGTACGCATCGTTCTCCTTATTAAATTTTTCCGTTTCATAATCTTCTTTGGCAAAGGCCTTCACCACCCGGTTTCCGCTGATATTTTCCTGGGCAAAGGTATTTAAGCTGGAATAGCGGCGGCGGATCCGCTCAAAAGCGGGCTTGATCTCTTTGGCCTGGCTGAAGGAAAGCAGCGCGGTAAACGGCAGAATCACCAGCATGCAGACCGCCAGCTTCACATTCACCGTGAAGATCATAACCAGCGCAAACAAGAATGTCAGAACATTTTCAAAACTAAAATAGATGACATGGGAAACAAAATGACGGACCGCGTCCATATCTCCCGTCTGTCTGGACATCAAATCACCCGTCCGGTTGCGGTTGTAAAAATCGAAGTCCTCCTTCATGAATTTTTTGAAGACGGCTTCCCTAAGAGAGTACAAAACTCCCTGGCTTGATGTTTCGAACATCATCAAAAACGTAAATCGAAACGCAGAACGCAGAACCGTCACAGCGATTAAAATGAAAATCAGCCGCGGCAGCAGCTCAAACGCGCCTCCCTGGATGACATCGTCCACGATCTGACCGGAAATATGGGGGTTGATCAGTGACATGGCCGTCGTGATCACAACCAATATCAGACCGCCTGTCATATACCACCGATACTTCTTCAGATAGGACATGAACCATCGAATTGGTTTCATACTGGATCCCTCCTTGCACAATCTCAAAGTGTTTAATCATTATATCAATTCAAAGCCAAAAAAGAATGTACATTTGCAGAAAAATGATGTATTTTTCTTGCCCGCAAAAAAGGCAGACGGTTCCCCCAAAATCTGACTGATTTTTCAAAACTGTCTGCCTTTGCTGTCCGCGTTTTGAAACGGATGTATGTCCGCTCGATGTCTTCCTTTTTTACACATTTTCTTCGTCATCGATTTTACTTATCTCTTTGCTTCCGTCGTCCGTTTCTTCCTTTTTATCTTCTTCCCGTTTGATGAAAAGACCATTTTGGCTCCAGCGTTTTCTCCTGGCAGCCTTTTTTCTTTTCCAGCCCTCTTCTGTCTGTTCTTCCGGCCGTATTTTCAGACTTTCACTGTCAATCCCCCTCTTTTCCAGACGTCTGTCAATCCACTCTCCTGTGAGATAGGATATCACTGCCACACAGGG
Organism: Candidatus Fimimorpha excrementavium; assembly: GCA_018710785.1. Lineage (GTDB taxonomy): Bacteria > Bacillota > Clostridia > Lachnospirales > Lachnospiraceae > Fimimorpha > Fimimorpha excrementavium. Next base: position 69,640 of record DVJD01000089.1, on the reverse strand, counting down.
GACCCCTAAAAACATACCCACAAATCCCATCAAGGCTCCTCCGATGGTGATGGCAAAAATGATCCATATGGGGCGAAGTCCTGTGGAGTCCCCTAAAATCTTCGGTCCCAAATACAAACCATCAAACTGCTGCAGAACCAGGATCATGATCAGGTATACGATCATTTTCCAGGGAGAAATCAGTAAAATAATCAGCGCCCCCGGTACTGCACCGATAAACGGGCCAAAATAAGGAATCATATTTGTGACCCCTACAATGAGACTAATCAGCAGTGCGTACGGAAGCTGAAGGATGGACATGAGAAGAAAGCAAAGCACTCCGATAATGAAAGAATCCACTGTCTTTCCGCTGATAAATCCACTGAAAATGGCATTGCAGGTCCTGGCTGTTTTAAGAATGGAGTCCGCATTGGGATTATTTGCCACCAGAGAATCCAAAAACCGGCTTGTCTCGCTGATCCATCCAGGAAGCTGATTAAACAAATCTGTAATGCTCTGTCCGATCTGCGGAATCAAAAAGACAAAAGACACTATAATCAGGCCGATCACCAGCAGATACGTTACAATCATTGCCAATAGTTCCCGCACATTTCTTGACTTGATATGACACAATCTTTGAAATACATGAAAATCCATGGCTTTAATGGCCGGATTCAAAAGATAGGCGATAAAAAAGCCGATCAAAAACGGGGACAGTGCGCTGATAAAATTTCCAATGGAGCTGGAAGTTTCATCCCAGCCAAAGATCAGCTTCACTGCAATGGCGCTGACTATCAGGAACAGAAACATATAGATGCCTATTTTCAAATACTTTCTATTCCATTCCAATTTATTCTGCTTGTTTTCTTCTCGATCCAATACCTATCACCTCGGTTCTAAATAAAGTAACCGTCCCGCCCGCACCCGAACCTCTCATGGCAGAGCGGTTACGGGTAATTTTATTTTTAAAAAAGGGTTGACTTTTAAAAACGAATGGTATATAATAACGCTTGTCTCGTGAAGAGGAATGCGCTTCTAGCTCAGCTGGTAGAGCACCTGACTCTTAATCAGGGTGTCCAGGGTTCGAGCCCCTGGAGGCGCATTGAACATTTTGTTCAACAATTTTATATGGTCTGCGCTTCTAGCTCAGTTGGTAGAGCACCTGACTCTTAATCAGGGTGTCCAGGGTTCGAGCCCCTGGAGGCGCATGCAGGGTACCGGTTTTGAAGACGTATGAGCTTCGGGGCTGGTGCTTTTTATTTTGTCTAAATTCGCCCCACCCCTGACATAAGGTGCGTGCCCCTCCAAGGCTGTTTTTCCGCGGAGAGGACACACGGTTTCTCATCTACCGGCCCACGCAGGCGCCATAGATGACAAATTCCTCTTCTTTATCATACCCCTCTTTCGAATCCAGTCCCAGAAAGCGATCGGCCAGCTCCTGTTCATAGGCGCCGACGGCGCAGACACTGCATCCGATGGCCTCCCCGGCCAGATACAGATTCTGACATACATGTCCGGCATCCAGAAGGATGTACTTGGCTGCCCTTTCCTGGTATCTCCACTCCATCCGATACGGCACCGCTGTCCAGATGAACGCCGCCGCGCTTCCGGAGAAATACGTCTGTCCCAAAAATGCGGCGGAAAGTTCCCGGGCCTGTCCTTTCTCATATTTCAGAAATTCCAGTTTATGTTCTTCCGCCAGATAATGATACAGTCCCGGATGCAGTCCCTCCACCCGATTGATATAGAGGTACGTTTCCAGCGCGTGTCTGGAACCGGCCGAAGGCACGGTCCTTACGGAGACACGGATCGCGTTTCCGGCCACTTCCTTGACGCCCTGGGTCATCCACAGCAGGTATGACAGCTCTTCCAGGGTCAGCCCTTCTTCCCGGTCAAACAGCCGCCTGGATTTCCTTCCTTCCATGATGGCCGTCACATCACTGGTTTTCACGATTTCATCAAATGTTTTCGGCAGGGGAATGATGTTTTCCCCTCCCTTTGCAAGAAACAGCGGCGGAGATGGAAGCCCGCTGTCCTGATCGCTGGCAGGGTAGTCTTCACTGTCCGCGCCTTCGCCGTGTCCCTTCATCATCGCTCTGCGGCGAATCAGTTCCTGTTCATATTCGGTATGTTTCATTGTCGTCCTCACTTTTTACCATTCTTTCATTCCGCCGGACAGCTGCCTGGCGCCGCCGTATCCCCCGTCTGCTGCACATTCTTCTGCTTTTCCTGCCCAATCTCTGTGAACAAATCACTCAGCCGGGCAAACTGCTCCAGCGTCAGCGCCTCTCCCCGCACTGTCATGCCCAGACCCAGCTGTTCCACAGCACGCAAGATATCGTCTTTGGAAAACGTAATCTCCGGGGAATTGGACAATCCGTTTACCAGGGTCTTCCTCCTCTGATTGAATGAGGCGCGCACCAGAGAAAACATCAGTTTTTCATCCTTCACCGACACCGGGGGCGTCTCATGGCGCGTCAGACGGATCACCGCGCTTCCCACATTGGGCCTGGGCATGAAACAATTGGGCGGGACATTGGCCACAATGTACGGCTTTGCATAGTACTGCACCGCCAGCGAAAGGGCGCCGTAATCCTTGGTCCCCGGTCCCACCTGCATCCGCACGGCCACTTCTTTCTGCACCATGACTGTGATGCTCTGGATGGGCACATGGCTTTCAAACAGCCCCATGATAATCGGTGTCGTAATATAATATGGCAGATTCGCCACCACTTTAATCGGTTTCCCTCCGCACTTCTCTTCCACAAGACGATTGATGTCCACCTTCAGAATATCCTGATGAAGCACCGTGACATTGTTATATGCTGACAGCGTATCCTGCAGAATGGGAATCAGATTGCTGTCTATCTCCACGGCGATGACCTCCCCCGCAGCCTCGCACAGATACTGGGTCATGGTGCCGATCCCCGGACCGATCTCCAGTACATAATCCTCTTTTGTAATCTCTGCCGCCCGTATGATCTTTTCCAGCACATGGGTATCTATCAGGAAGTTCTGTCCGAATTTTTTTGCAAAATTAAACTGGTACTTTTTCAGTACCTCAATCGTATTCTTTGGATTTCCCAAATCTGCCATAAACGTTTCATTCCTCTTTCTTTTCTATTCTAACTCCAGGCGGTACAAGTTCCTTGCATTTTCATTGGCCGCCCGGCGCACCTCTTCTTCTGTGATGCCCTTAATCTGAGCAATCGCCTCAATCACATAGGGAATATTCATGGAGCTGTTTCGTTTTCCCCGGTACGGCACCGGCGCCAGATACGGACAATCCGTCTCCAGCACAATGCGGTCCATGGGCGCATATGCCGCCACTTCCTTCACGGTCCTGGCATTCTTAAATGTCACGACACCGCCCAGTCCCAGATAAAATCCCATATCCAGAAACCGCTTCGCCATATCCACGCTGTAGGAAAAACAGTGAATAACCCCGCCGATCTCCTCGCAGTGACTGGCCTTCATGATATCATACGTATCCTGGGCCGCCTCCCGGCTGTGGATGATGATCGGAAGCCCCACATGTTCTGCCAGCTCAATCTGCCGCGCGAACCACTCCTTCTGTATCTGCCGCTCCGGCTCATCATAATAGTAATCCAGACCGATCTCTCCCACTGCCACGATCTTTTCCTGTCTGGCCGCCTGAGACAGCCACTGAAAATTTTCTTCATTCAATTCATCCGTATTGCTGGGATGTACACCGACTGCCCCGTAGACATGGGGATAGGTCTTCGTCAGCCCAATCGTCGTCTTACTGCTCTCTATGCTTGCGCCCACATTTACCACCAGTTCGATCCCGACCTCCGGCAGAATCGTCAGCAGCTTTTCCCGGTCCTTATCAAACTGCTCGTCATCATAATGGGCGTGAGTATCAATAATCGGATATTCCATACCCTCACTCCTTCCGTTTTTTTATATTGTATCAATCCGGAAGGGAAATAGCAAGAAAAAAGGAGGGGCGCAGATTCCGCGAACCTGAACTGCTCCCTCCGACTGATTTCCTGATCCTGCTTTGATCCAACTAATATGATCAAGAAAGCATCTCATCTTTCTTTTTCAAAATCGCTTCCACTGCCTGGCAGGCCGGGCAATCACAGTAAACAGCGCCTGCCGCTTTGATTTCTCTTCCATGGGCCGCCACTTCCTTTGCCTTCTCCGCTCCGAAAATCTTCACGCCCATCTCAGACTCTGCCACCTGAATCAGACCATCCACCGTGACGATATCCGCTTCCAATTCCGCAATATACTTCTTCGTCTCCTCCGCTTCCCGGTCCGTCCCCACAGCATCCAGCCACCTCTGCGCCGCTTCCTTCGCCTCCTTACAGCAGGATGCCGCATTCATAAGCCCGTGCGTTTTCTCAACAACATAATCCAAAACTTCCTTATTCATCGTCTTCTTCCGCCTTTCTTCTGAATTTTAAGTCTATTTTATCACAACTGAAGGAGCTTTACAACAAAAAGAAGATTCCCTCGGCCCCTCCATCGGCGTACACCAATACCCAAACGCCCCCGGCGCCGCATTCCCTTTCTGAACCGGTTTAAAATCATAAAACCCAAACATTCCGGCCAAAAACTTCTCATTGCTGCTGTATGTACCCGGCACACCGATCAGATAGCCTCCCGCATCCCCCTCCTGCACTTTTCCAAAGATCAGATAGCGATATTTGAAATACCCATGGAGCAGAAAACTGTTATTTCCAAAAATCCAGTTCTGCCTGGGCAGTCGGCCGATATCCCCCGGTTTTACCTTCAGACATTCCATGTGGTTCTCATAGGAAAACGGCGTGATCTTGGGGTAAATCCGACACATTTTTTTCCAGAACTCGGATGCCTCTCCTGTTTGTTCCTGATTTCCCTCTTCCTCCAGCTGGGCGGAATGCAGAATTTCTCCTTCCTCCCCATGTTCGGCAGATATGCGTTCTTCCTCTGCATCCGCCGGATGCGGTTCTTCCGTCTGCACGCTTTGGATGATTTCGGAGGCGAACGGGCTTTCTGCTTTTTCGGACGCTTCTTCCTGTTTTCCCTGACTGTCCGCCGGATTCTCATCTCCAATGGAATTTTCCGTCAACGGTTTTTCTGCATGCTCTTCCGGTTCTCTGTCTGCGCCGATGCCATTTTCTTCTGATTCCTCCTTCGCAAACATGGAGAGCTGAAAGGGTTCATCATCCCACACCGTGGCATAGGTTTCCCCCGAAGAATCCGGTGCGCTGATAACGATCCCGGCCAGTTCTTCAAACCGCACGCGGCTGCCCGGAATCCATTCTCCATCCATGCCGTACTGGAACTGTCCCGAACCGCCGGAAAGAAGCATCCGTCCCAGCGGCACACATGTCAGACGTTCCTCATTTCTGCTGAATCCGCATACGTGCATGACAGGCACTCCCTGAATGCCGCGCATCATGATGGAAAGTCTCTTTTTTCCTGCTCGGATTTCCACCTTTGCAAACCCGGCATTGTTTCCTTTTCCTTCTTTTGTATATGCATAAATATATGATACGAATCTTTTATATTCGGACATGCAATCACCCCCATACCACATTGTATGTGATGGGGGTGATGATTATTCCATCTTTTTTTTCTGTTCCTTTTTCTTTTCCCGCAGGTCTTTAAAAAACTGGGATAACATGACGGAGCATTCTTCTTCCAGAACGCCTCTTGTCACCTGCACCTGATGGTTAAACCGATCCATTTCCAGCAGGTTTAAAATGGAACCTGCGCATCCGGCTTTCGGATTCATACATCCGATGACGACTTCCGTCAGACGCGACTGCACGATAGCCCCGGCGCACATCTGGCAGGGTTCCAATGTCACATACATGGTACATCCTTCCAGCCTCCAGTCTCCCACCGCACGGCACGCCTTTTTTATGGCCGCAATTTCTGCATGGGCCAGCGCCGTCTTATCCGTGTTTCTCCGGTTGTATCCTCTGGCGATGATTTTATCGTCCAGAACGATCACGCATCCGATGGGAACCTCATCCAGGGCGTATGCCTTTTTTGCCTGCCGGATGGCTTCTTTCATAAAATGTTCCTGTTTCATCATCACGCGTCCAACATTGCCTTTAAATTGGCCTTTGGCTGGAAGCCCACGGCCTGATTCACCGGCTATCTTTGCCATCTTTTTCTCCTTCTACTTTTTATCCTTTCCCTGCTGTCTGTCCATATACTGGTTCAATTCCTCCAGGGACTTTTTAATACGCAGCGCATGCTTATGAAGCTGTTTCTTATCATAGGTCAGTCGTTCCAGACTCTTCCTCCATCCAAAACGGGCAGCCATCTTCGTTCCTCCCACTTCTCTTTCTTACCATACTATGATACCAAAGCAAAAAAGTCATCCGGTAAGCCGCTGCCCTCAGACCACAGGAAACCTACGATCCTTTATATCACCGATTCCCCGGTATTTACCGAAGCCGCCGGCTGCCGATCTGCCACCATCTTATAGATGGGATTTCCCTGAGAAGAAAACCGTTCTTCATACTCTGTCATAACATTGTCCGCACAGTAAATGCTATGGTGCAGATCCGCTGTGGACAAAACCAGATTCCACCCCGATTCCTCCACACTCTCCAAAGAAAACAAAAACAAATCCCGGTTATCCGTCTTAAACTCCACCGTTCCTTCACTTTTCAGTATCTGATCGTATCTTGCAAAATATTCTTTGGATGTCAGCCTGCGCTTCGCATGGCGTTCCTTCGGCCACGGATCAGAAAAGTTAAGATAAATCCGCGCCACCTCGTGATATCCAAATACCTCTGTCAGTTCTTCCGCATCCATGCGGATAAAAAACAGATTGGAGACTTCAATCTGCTCTCTTTTTTCCAGCGCCCGCAATAGGACGGAGGAATACTTCTCAATCCCGATATAGTTGATATCCGGATTTTCCAGTGCAAGTGTCGTGATAAACCTCCCTTTTCCCATGCCGATTTCCAAATGGATGGGATTATCATTCCCAAAAACTTCCTTCCATTGATTACGGTGGGATTTCGGATTCTGAATCACAAATTCACTTTCCAGCATTGCTTCCCGCGCACCCGGGATATTCCTTAATCTCATCGTTCATACCAAGCCTTTCTAGGCGTTTGCTGCCCCTCTTTCTTTTGCCTATATTCTACACTATTTGTATGAAAAAGGAAAGACCGCTTTTCTGCCCATTCGCTACTTTTCCTTTTTCTTTTTACCATTCAATTCCGGCATGACGGTCACCATCATGGTGATGAAGCATGCCAGGCCTCCGATCACGTTGGAGATGGGCTCTGCCCAGAATACGCCGTCCACGCCCAGCTGCGGAATCATAGGCAAAAGAAGCGTCAGCGGAACGACGATAACCACCTTACGGAAAATGGAAAAAAAGGTGGCCTTTTTCGCCTTGCCAAGGGCCACAAAAATACACTGGCCGGTAAACTGCAGTGCCATAAAGCAGAAGCCAAAGAAATAAATATGCAGAGCCGGAACCCCCGCTTCCATCAGCGCTCCGTCTCCGTCAAACAGCCGGATGAAAAATTCCGGCCAAATACGCAGAATCCCCCAAGCCGCCAGGGTAAAGGTCACGCAGATCGCCGTCACAAAGGCGATGGCTTTCTTCACCTGATCATAGGATTTCCTGCCGTAATTGTAACTCATAACCGGGGAGGCTCCATTGGTCAGCCCGGATACCGGCATGGTAAAGATCTCCCGGACCGAATTCAGTACGGTCATAACCCCAATATAGATATCTCCGCCGTATGCCTGCAGGGTGACATTGCAGGCAATCTGCACAAGCCCGTTGTTAAATGCCATGATGAAGCCGGATACCCCAAGGGCCATGATGGAGCGTACCCGTCTCCATTCCACTTTCAGACAGCTTTTCTTTAAATGCTGTTCCGCCTTTTTCCCGGTTAGAAACCGCATCACCCAGAGCGCGGAGAAAAACTGAGAGAGAATCGTCGCCAGCGCAGCGCCCCGGACCCCCATCTGAAATACAAAAATGAAAATGGGATCCAGCACAATATTGAGCAGCGCGCCGATCAGAACAGTAAACATCCCCGTATTTCCAAACCCCTGTCCATTGATAAAAGGGTTCATCCCAATGGACACCATCACAAAGACCGTTCCCAAAAGATAAATCTGAATATATTCTTCCGCGTAGGGAAATGTAGCGTCGCTGGCGCCGAAGGCATAGAGAATCGGTTTATAAAACAGGGAACCGATCACCATCAGAATGATCCCCACGGCCACCAGCATGGTAAACGCATTTCCCATGATGTTTTCCGCTTCCCGGGTATTTCCCTTTCCCCGCTCCATGGCAAACAGCGGACCTCCTCCGTTTCCAAACAGGTTGGTAAACGCTGTGATCAGCGTAATGATAGGAAAGCAAAGTCCCACTCCGGTCAAAGCCATGGAGCCGATCCCCTCAATCCTTCCTATGTAAATTCGATCCACCACGTTGTACAGCATATTCAGACACTGGGCAATCGTCATGGGGACGGCGACTTCCAGAATATTTCGGTATACACTCCCCGATGCAAAATTGGTCTGATGTGTCTGCATAATCACTCTCCCTTTCCATTTCATCTATTCCGCAATCCTCTATACTTCAGCGGTTTGCCACGGCAGTTCTCCCTTTTTCATCTTTTTTACACAGGATACAATGTATTTATAGAAATCCATTACATAAGGATTTTCTTCTGAATGGTTGTAAAATGTCACCAGCACCTCTCTTCGGCAGATCGGGTGTTTGATGGGCACCAGCACCACATTGGAGGCTGTGACCGGTCCCCAGGTATATTCCGGCCAAAATCCGACTCCCAGGCCCGCTCCGATCAGATTTTCCACCGCCGTGGGCACATCACTTTCAAAAATAATCTGCGGAGAAAACCCGGCGCCCATGCAGAATTGTTCACAGATCGCACGGATCAGTTTTGAATTATTCATGCCGATATACCCTTCTTTGGCAGTTTCTTCCAAATTAATATAGGGTCGGCTGGCATAGTCAGAGCTTGCTGGAACGGCCAGATAAAAGGTTTCTTCCAATATTTTTTTCACAATCCGTTCCTCTTTTCCTTCCCCAAAAGCGGCATTTTCCTGCTCGCTTTTATGCCTCTTCTGCGATATCTGGCTTGTGATGCATAAATCGCAGCCGGAAGGGTCTTCCTTCTGTGATACCTGAAAATTAATATCCGGATGCTCCATTTTATATGAAATAATTCCATTTGTAATGATGCTGGCGGCGGCCCGGATGTTCAGATGAATCGTCTTTTTATGGCGCTCCTGCGTCTCCTTTAGACGCCCCGGCAGACTGTCCATGATTTCAATCACTGGTGTTATGATCTCCACCAGCTGCCTTCCCGCTTCACTCAATACGATATTTCTGCTTCTATGCTCAAACAAAGAAACACCCAGCTCCTTCTCCAATCGTCTCATGGACTGGGACAAAGATGGCTGGGCTATGTGAAGCTGTTCTGCTGCTTTTGTGATATGTTCATATTTTGCGACTGCCAAAAAATACTTCAACTGTAGAAGTAACATCGAATTTTTTCCTTTCCTTTCTACAATTTTGCCTATTAATAGGATAAATCCTATTAATATATACCATATTATATATTTGATATAATAAAAAATCAAGTATATTATATAACGATGACAGGTCACGAACAGCCATTCAGCCCGCGCCATTCATAAAACCGCGCTGCGAGCTCATCGTGGCCCAGCTGCTGCCTTATTTGTTCTCCAAACAAAAAAAACAGTGACATTTGATGCAATTAGATGTATGATTGGGTTGTCAGAAAACTATTCTTAAGTTAAGGAGGTGCTTTATGTATGGAACAAGTCTTAAAACGGCTCTATGAGATCGAGACTGCCGCAGATGCCATCATGCAGAAAGCAGATGAGCGAAAAAAACAGATGGCAAAAGAAATGGAAGAAAAGACAGCAGCCTTCGACCAGAAGACCCAGGAAGAGACCGCTGAGACCATCGCCCAAAAAAAAGAAGAACTTATGGAACAAATCCAGAAAGAACTGGACGCACAGCATTCTGAAACAGAACGTCTGCTGGCTGCCATAGAGGACGATTATAAGAAGAATCATTCGCAGCTGGCAAAACAAATTCTGCAGTCTCTGATTCAGGAATAACCTGCCTTATACGGCAGAAGGGAGTTTCAACATGCCTAGTTTATTGAAATACAGTGGGATCACCACTAAGGTACGCGCCATGCAGAGCAAACTAATCAAACCTTCTGGATATGAGGCACTGGTTTCTCTGGAACATGTTTCCGACGCTCTTTCCTGGCTGAAGCATCAACCGGCTTATGCACATGTATTTGATGGGCTGGAGGAAAGCAAAGCACACCGTGGAGAGATCGAATCCCTCCTGACAAATGCCTTATATGAAGATTTTACCAAGATCTATCGTTTTGCTGACATGAAGCAAAGAAAATTCATGGACTTTTATTTCATGCATTACGAGATCGCAATCCTGAAAAAATGTCTGCGAAGCGCATACGCCAAATCAGAAAGCGCACTGGACTTATCCATGTTTCGGGATTTCTTTGAAAAGCATTCCGATGTGGATATCATACGCCTGGGCAGCTGTATGTCCATTGATGAGTTCATCCATGCACTTCACGGCTCCCGCTACTATGGGCCGCTCAGCCGCTTGAAGCAGACTTCAGATCCTTCCCTCTTTGATTACGAGATGGCATTGGATCTGTATTATTTTTCCTATATCTGGAAAACCAAAGACAAAGTACTGAAGGCCAAAGACCGGAAGGTACTGACAGAGGTATACGGACCGCGTCTGGATCTCTTAAATGTACAGTGGATCTACCGTGCAAAGAAATACTATGATATGGCTCCTGTGTATATCTACTCTCTGTTAATTCCATGTAACTATAAGATCCGCCCGGCCGTTATTAAATCTCTGGTAGAATGCGGGTCCTTGGATGAGTTTACCGCCATCCTGTCCAAAACGCCTTACGCTGCGGCTTATCGCAAGGAAACAGATGGTGATATCCTTTCCATTGAAACCCTTTATACGACGATTCTGAAAAATATTTTCAGCCTGGCAAACCGACGGAATCCTTATTCCATCGCCTGCATCAATTCTTACCTTTACTTCAAGGAAGAAGAGATTCAGAGAATTACAACGATTATCGAAGGAATCCGCTATCAGCTGCCCCCGGGAGAGATCGCAAAATATGCATTAAATACGTAAACGGAGGTGTATTAAGTTGATAGAGAAAATGCAATTTATAAGCATCACCGGTCCGAAAAATGATATTGACCGCGTTATTAATGAGTATTTATCCCACTATGAAATTCAGCTGGAAAATGCTCTGGCAGAACTTTCGACCGTAGCTGATTTAACCCCATTCATTGCCATAAATCCTTACAAGGATTCCTGCACCAAGGCAGAAGATCTGATCCGAAAATTGGATACTTCCGATCTAACCGCCGATCCTTCCATCGGCGTCGAAGAAGCCCTTCAAACCATCGCAAACGCAGTGGCAGAGATTCAGAAAATCGACGATGCCTACATCAATACCGACGCCGAGCGAAGCAAACTCCAGGTTTCCCTGGATAAGATTCTCCCCTTCGAGGGACTGGATTTCGATGTGGATAAAATTCTTCACTTTAAATCCATCAAATTCCGGTTCGGCCGCATTGCTAAGGAGTATATCGGCAAATTTGAACGGTATGTGTATGACAATGTGGATACTTTATTTTATAAGTGCCACACCGATGAAAACTATGTATGGGGCGTCTGCTTCCTTCCGGCCCGACAGGCAGATAAGATTGACGCCATTTACAAATCCATGCATTTTGAGCGTATCTATCTGCCGGATGAGTACAAAGGCACTCCCAGCGCTGCCATCGCCAAGCTGAATGCTCAGCTGGCCGACCTGGATCGTCAGCTGCAGGAACGCGACAGGAAAAAGGAAGATTATCTGCGTCAAAATAAGCAGAAGATCTACTCTTCCTATATTAAGCTGCAGAGTCAGTCCACCAACTTTGATATCCGAAAGTTGGCCGCCTGCACGGAAAATCACGCCACCTTTTACATTTTATGCGGATGGATGACGCAGAAAGACGCCAAAGCTTTTGCAAAAGAGGTGGAACATGATGAAAATCTGTACTGCATCATTGAAGATGATCAGCAGAACATCCTTTCCAAACCTCCTACAAAATTGAAAAATCCGAAACTATTCAAACCCTTTGAAATGTTTGTGGAGATGTACGGTCTTCCCAACTACCATGAGTTTGACCCCACCATTTTTGTGGCCCTCACCTACGCGTTCATCTTCGGATGGATGTTCGGCGATGCGGGACAGGGACTCTGCCTCCTGATCGGAGGATTCCTGCTGTACCGCTTTAAAAAGATCCGACTGGCCGCCATCATCGGCTATGCCGGTATCTTTTCCACCTTTTTCGGATTTATGTTCGGCAGTTTCTTCGGATTCGAAGATGTGCTTCCCGCCATTTGGATGCGTCCGGTTTCTCAAATGACGGAACTTCCGTTTCTTGGAAAGTTAAATACTGTGTTTATCTTTGCGATTGCATTTGGTATGCTTATCATCGTCATAACAATGGTTCTTCACATCATCAATGCAGTCCGCCAAAAGGATTTCGAGGGAACCTGGTTTGATACCAACGGTGTGGCAGGCCTTGTATTCTACGCCGCCGCCATCCTGGTAATCGTCCTGGCCATGACAGGAAATCCGCTTCCGGCAGGAATCGTCCTGGCAGTCATGTTTATCATCCCGCTTATCCTGATCGGCTTTAAAGAACCGATCACCAACGCTCTGCTGAAAAAGAAAAGCAGTGAACCCACCGGACCTGTGATGACGGTTGTTCAGGCGTTCTTTGAACTGTTTGAAGTGTTGTTAAGTTATTTTTCCAACACCCTTTCCTTTGTCCGTATCGGTGCCTTTGCTGTCAGTCATGCCGCTATGATGGAAGTGGTTCTGATGCTGGCTGGAGCTGAAAACGGGGCTGATCCGAATTGGATCATCATCGTTCTCGGCAATGCGTTCGTATGCGGTATGGAAGGTCTGATCGTGGGAATCCAGGTACTTCGTCTGGAATACTACGAAATGTTCAGTCGTTTCTACAAAGGAGACGGTCGTCCATTCAAGCCTTATGTTCATCAAAAATAATTACGGTCTGAATACTGCAGATGCGGTATTTTAGATAGACAAAACCATTTACTCAACTTTAAGGAGGATAAAAGTCATGTCATTAACAGTAAAAATCACTTTAATCATTGCCCTGGTATTAAGTATCGTCATTCCATTTGGCTACTATCTGCTCGGCGAAAAGAAAAAGGGGCGTTATAAGACTACGATTGCAGCAAATGCTTTCTTCTTTTTTGGAACCATGGTTGTAGCCGCTGTCATGATGTTCGGCGGAAATGATGTACAGGCTGCCACAGAAGTTGCCGCTTCCGGCGATCTTTCCACTGGTCTTGGTTATCTGGCTGCTGCTCTTGTAACCGGTCTTTCCTGTATCGGCGGTGGTATCGCCGTAGCAAGCGCCGCTTCCGCAGCTTTGGGGGCCATCAGCGAGGATTCCAGTGTACTTGGTAAGTCTTTAATCTTTGTTGGTCTGGCAGAAGGTGTCGCTCTGTACGGACTGATCATCTCCTTCATGATCTTAGGTCAGTTATAATCCCAACGTCAAACCTAGAAAGGGGCAATCCCTATGAAAATGTATTTAATCAGTGACAATATCGATACCTATACAGGCATGCGCCTGGTAGGTATCGAGGGTTGTGTTGTCCATGAAAAGCAAGAATTAAAAGAAGCCATGGAACGGGCCATCGCCGATCCATCCATTGGCGTTCTATTACTGACAGAAAAATTTGGAAGGGATTTTCCAGAAGTCGTAACCCCGCTCAAAATGGCCACCAAGGTACCGATCATCATCGAGGTGCCCGACCGGCACGGTACTGGCCGCAAGCCGGATTTTATTACTTCTTACGTAAATGAGGCCATCGGGCTGAAGCTGTAATGTGCCAACAGATTCCAAGCCGAATAAAAACCAGCGAAGCCGCTGTGCCATTTTGAGCAGTACAGACGCTCAAGATACGGATGGAAAAAGAAAAGAAAGAAAAATGAAGGAAAAAGAAGGTGACGTCATGACAACAGATGAAAAATTACAGCATTTTCTGGAGGCTTCCATGGAAGAATCCAGGGCGCACAGCCATCAGATAATCGCGGATTATCAGGAAGCTTTAGATAAAATTTTTGAAGGCCATAAAGAAGATGTTCTGCGTAAAGCTCGCCTTGAAATCAAAAATGAGACGGATAAAATCCGCCGTGAGGGCAACCAGAAGCTGGCGAGGGAACACCTTCACATCAAACGCGCCTTAAATCAAAAAAATACCGAACTGACAGAAAAATTATTTGTAGAAGTGCAGGATATGCTGGAAAACTACATGGATACCTCTGCTTACAACCGTCTGCTCAAAAAACAGATCCTGGATGCAAAGGCCTTTGCCGGAGACGATGAAATCATCATCTACATTGACCCGGCCGATATCAGTATACGGCGCGCTCTGGAAGAGGCCACCCACAGCCATCTGACCGTTAGTCAGTACTCGTTTGGCGGCGGCACCCGTGCCGTGATTCCATCTAAAAATATTCTGATTGACAATTCCTTCCAGACGAAGCTGGCAGAAGCAAAAGAAAATTTCAGATTTGACGGAGGTAATCCAAATGAATAATGAAACTACAGGCATCATCTACGGAATCAACGGCCCCGTCATCTACATCGAGGGCAAGACTTCCTTCCGTATGGGTGAGATGGTTTATGTCGGAAAACAAAGACTGGTCGGAGAAGTCATCCGTCTGGACGACAAACGGACTACCATCCAGGTATACGAAGAGACTTCCGGTCTGAAGCCGGGAGAGGAAGTCATCTCCACAGGCGCTGCCATCTCCGTGACACTGGCTCCTGGAATTCTGGACAACATTTTTGACGGTATCGAGCGTCCGCTTCACGAGATCGCCAAAAAAAGTGGTGCCTATATCAGCCGCGGTGTCAGCGTGGATTCCCTGGACACCGAGAAGAAATGGAAAACCCATATGACCGTAAAAGAAGGGCAGCATATCTTCGGCGGCACCATTATAGCTGAAGTACCGGAAACGCCTTCCATCGTTCACAAGGTCATGGTTCCCCCAAATATAGATGGCTATGTGCTGAAAGTGGCTGATGACGGCGAATATACCATCAACGAGTCCCTGGTAAAGCTTCAGCTGGACAGCGGCGAAGAAATTGATCTGACCATGGTGCAGAAATGGCCGATTCGTGTTCCCCGTCCTTACGGCAAACGGTATCCGGCTTCCATGCCTTTGGTAACCGGTCAGCGTATTATGGACACTTTGTTCCCCATCGCAAAGGGCGGTACGGCAGCGATCCCGGGAGGATTCGGTACCGGAAAGACCATGAACCAGCATCAGATCGCCAAATGGTCCGACGCCGATATCATCGTCTACATCGGCTGCGGAGAACGTGGAAATGAGATGACCGAGGTATTGGAGGATTTCTCCAAACTGGCGGATCCCAAGACAGGCAATCAGCTGATGGCCCGTACCACGCTGATCGCCAATACCTCCAACATGCCGGTGGCTGCCCGTGAGGCTTCCATCTATACCGGTATCACACTGGCTGAGTATTACCGTGATATGGGCTATCATGTAGCTATCATGGCCGACTCCACGTCCCGCTGGGCTGAAGCCCTTCGAGAATTGTCCGGACGTCTGGAGGAAATGCCTGCCGAGGAAGGTTTCCCGGCATATCTGGCTTCCAAGCTGTCCGCATTCTACGAGCGTTCCGGTATGGTTCAGAACTTAAACGGAACGGAAGGAAGCGTATCCATCATCGGCGCCGTTTCTCCCCAGGGCGGTGATTTCTCGGAACCTGTCACCCAGAACACCAAGCGTTTCGTCCGCTGCTTCTGGGGGCTGGACAAGTCCCTTGCCTACGCCAGACATTTCCCGGCCATCAACTGGCTGACGTCATACAGTGAATATATTCCGGATCTGGCGCCCTGGTATACGGAACATGTGGGAAAAGATTTTATCGACTGCCGGAATCAGCTGGTCTCCCTGCTGAATCAGGAAAGTTCTCTCATGGAAATCGTAAAACTGATCGGTTCCGATGTACTTCCTGACGATCAGAAGCTGGTTCTGGAGATTTCCAGAGTCATCCGCCTGGGATTCTTACAGCAGAATGCGTTCCACGCGGACGATACCTGCGTTCCCCTTGAAAAGCAGCTGAAAATGATGGAAACCATCCTCTACCTCTACGATAAATCCAAAGCACTGGTCACCATGGGCATGCCGATGAGCGTACTGAAGCGAAGCGACATTTTTGACCGCATCGTAAATATCAAATACGATGTGCCAAATGATAAACCGGAACTGTTTGAGGACTATCTTAAAGCCATCGATGACTTCTACCAGAACGTCATCGATACCAACGCATAAGGGAGAATAATAGAAAGCCGCCCAGAGCGGCAGATTGAGAGGAAATTATGGCAATTGAATATTTAGGCTTAAGCCAGATTAACGGCTCCCTGATCGCATTGGAGGGAGTCGAGAATGCTGCCTATGATGAGATTGTAGAAATCACAGCAGATAACGGAAAAGAGAAAAAGCTGGGCCGTATCGTGGAATGTTATGCCGATAAGGCTGTCATTCAGGTTTTTGAAGGGTCTGAAAATCTTTCTCTGACCAATACACATACCAAACTGACCGGACATCCCATGGAGGTCGCTCTCTCCCCGGATGTTCTGGGCCGTACTTTCAACGGAATCGGAGAGCCGACCGACGGCCTCGGTCCCATCAAAGCCGAGCTGAAGCGGGATGTCAACGGCCAGCCGCTGAATCCCGTATCCCGTGAGTATCCGAGAAACTATATCCGTACCGGTATCTCCGCCATCGACGGTCTGACCACCCTGATCCGCGGTCAGAAGCTGCCGATCTTCTCCGGAAACGGTCTCCCCCATGACCAGCTGGCTGCTCAGATCGTTAAGCAGGCATCCCTTGGGGACAATGCCGAAGACGAGCAGTTCGCCATCGTATTCGCCGCCATGGGTGTAAAGTACGATGTGGCTGAATTCTTCCGCCGTACTTTTGAGGAGAGCGGCGTAAGCGACCATGTGGCCATGTATTTGAATCTGGCCAATGACCCGGTGGTGGAACGTCTGATCACACCAAAGCTGGCGCTGACTGTAGCCGAATATCTGGCATTTGAAAAGGGCATGCATATCCTGGTTATCCTGACCGATATGACATCCTTTGCGGAAGCCATGCGTGAGGTTTCTTCCTCCAAGGGCGAAATCCCATCCCGTAAAGGATATCCGGGTTATCTCTACAGTGAGCTGGCTACCATCTATGAGCGAGCCGGTATCGTAAGCGGCCGTCCCGGCTCTGTGACACAGATTCCGATCCTGACCATGCCAAACGACGATATCACCCACCCGATCCCTGACCTGACCGGTTATATCACAGAGGGACAGATCGTACTGGACCGTCAGCTCTATGGACAGAATATCTATCCGCCCATCAGCGTCCTCCCGTCCCTGTCCCGTTTGATGAAGGACGGTATCGGCGAGGGCTACACAAGAGCAGACCATCAGGCTGTGGCCAACCAGCTGTTCTCCGCCTACGCCAAGGTAGGCGACGCCAGAAATCTGGCATCTGTCATCGGTGAGGACGAACTGTCCAGCACGGATAAAAAATACCTGGAATTCGGAAAAGCCTTTGAGTCCCGTTTTGTCGGACAGGGCGAAAACGAAAACCGTACCATCATCGACACATTAAACATTGGGTGGGAGCTGCTTCGTATGCTGCCCAGAGAGGAACTGGACCGTATTGATACCAAGATTCTGGATCAGTATTATGATGCACCACCAACGGAAAGCTAAGGGAGCGTGAAGCCATGAATCTGAATACATTTCCCACCAAAGGAAATCTGATATTGGCCAAAAATTCCCTGGCTCTGGCAAAGCAGGGATACGAGCTGATGGATAAAAAGCGAAACATCCTCATCCGGGAACTGATGGAGCTGATCGACAAGGCTTCTTCCATTCAGTCGGAAATTGATTCCACCTACACGGCCGCTTACGCGGCCCTTCAGCAGGCAAACATCCAGCTGGGAATCAGTACCGTGCAGGATATCGCCTCTTCCGTCGCACCAGAGGAAAGCATCACCATAAAAACCAGAAGCATCATGGGAACCGAAATTCCATTGGTGGGATATACGCCGCAGGCGAGCAGCAAACCGGCCTATGCCTTCTATGGCACAAAGGAATCTTTGGATGTGGCAAGACAGCGTTTTGAACGTGTAAAGGACCTGACCGTCCAGCTTTCCACCGTGGAGACCAGTGCCTACCGCCTGGCTGCCAATATCAAAAAGACACAGAAGCGTGCCAATGCGCTGAAGAATATCACAATCCCCACCTACGAAGTATTGGTAAAATCCATTACCAATGCGCTGGAGGAAAAGGATCGTGAAGAGTTTACAAGACTGAAAGTAATCAAAGAGCGGATTGGATAAAAGGGTGCGGCTTTTGCCGCATCCTCTTTTTTTGGTCTATACATCAAATATGGGATATGGTATGATAGTCTTGTTCTTTCCATTATGACACGAAAACCTGCCATATGTCCGATCCGTACGCGGCATATGGGCATTCATTTTATATTTGGAGGGTTTCCATGAGACGGATGATTGTTTTGCTGTTTCGAAGGACTGCTTCTTTTACGGCGCTCCTTCTGTGTATGCTGTGCATCGGCGCACTGTTTCCCCGGACGGTTCTGGCCGCTTCCAAAGAGGAAGTGGACGGACGGATTGCCGGTATTCCAGGTGATATCTGGCCCCAGGCGCCGGAGATTGCCAGTGAATCCGGCATCCTGATCGAACCGGAATCCGGAACGATTTTATATGCCAAAAACGCCACTGAAGCGCTCTACCCGGCCAGTACAACAAAATTGATGACCGCTCTCCTCACTCTGGAAAACTGCAGTCTGGATGAAATCGTCACCTATTCCTCCACTGCAGTCTTAAGCTTGGAGCCCGGCAGCAGCCATATCGGGCTTCGGGTGGGTGAGCAGCTTACCGTGCGGGACAGCCTGTACGGACTTTTGCTTCCATCCGCCAATGAGGTGGCCAACGGACTGGCCGAGCTGGTATCCGGCAGCATCGAAGCCTTTGCTGAAAAAATGAACGGGCGCGCAGCCGAGCTGGGCGCCGTCAATACCCACTTCACCAATGCCAATGGACTCCACGATGACAGCCATTATACCTGCGCCTATGATCTGGCTCTGATTATGCAGGCCTGTATCCAGATCCCCACTTTTGTGGAGATCGACTCCGCTCCCACCTATGTCCGCCCGGCGGATTCCCTTTTGAACAAAGAGATTCCCATGGGTTCCACCCATAAAATGATGCGGGAAAATACAGAATACTATGATCCGGATGTCATATGCGGCAAAACCGGCTGGACCCAACAGGCGGGACGCTGTCTCGTGACATACGCCGAACGGGACGGGCTGTCTCTCATCTGCGTCGTCATGAAATCAGAAGAGCCGCACCAGTACCAGGATACCAAATCCCTTCTGGATTATGGATTTAATAATTTCAAAAAAATGCGGGCTTCGGAAAATGATCCCGATTTTGAACAGGGAAAGGGATCTTCTGCCAGTCCGCTGAAGCTGCCGCAGGAATCCATCTCACTGGCCACCCTGTCCAGCGACTCTTCCCTGGTGATGCCCAATGAGATCTCTTTTGACCAGCTGGACAAGACCATTTCTGAAGAAAACGGCCAGTCCGTCATCACCTACAGCCTGGAAGGCTACACGCTTGGAAGCGCTGCTCTGATCCCTTCTGCCCAGACTGTAACCAACAATATGTTTTTATCTCACACCGACGAATCGGCCTTCTCCGGCATATCCGTGGACCGCTTATTTGTCATCAATCTGTGGATTGCGCTCAGTATCCTTCTCCTTGTCATCGCCTTTGTCATCGGTTTGGTGATTTTCATCCAGCACCGCAGAGAGCAAAAGGAAAATGAGCGGAAAAAAGACGAGCGGCCGCGCTATCGCTATTAGACGGTACGGATCAGAGCAGAAATGAGGAACTCATGCATTATATCATACTTGATCTGGAATGGAACCAGGCCAGCGCAAAGCCGGTGGAGCTTTCTGCTTCGGATCCGCCGGGGCTTCGCTTTGAAATCATAGAGATCGGGGCTGTAAAGGTGGATCCCCTTGGAAATGTCCTGGGAGAATTCAGTGAATTGATTCGTCCCGTCGTCCATCCCCATTTGTTTGAACGAATCCGCGAGGTGGTAAAAATCACAGAGGAAGATCTCATCCATGCCCGTTCCTTTTTGGAAGTTTGGAATGACTTTATCTCCTGGTGCGGCAGTGATTTTCGTTTCTGTACCTGGGGATCCATGGATCTGACCGAGCTTCAGAGAAATGTGGATTTTTACGGGCTGGAAAATCCGTTTCCCCATCCGCTCCTCTACTATGACATACAGAAACTCTATTCTCTGGCCTTTGAGGACGGAAAAATCCGCCGCGCGCTGGATTATGCGGTGGGTGCCCTGGCGCTTCCGGAGGACGGCGCCTTCCACCGGGCGCTCTCGGACGCCTACTATACCTGGATGGTTATGGACGCATTGGATATGGAGGCCCTTTCTCCCATGGTATCCATCGACTATCACCGGCCGCCCCGGGACAGGAAGGAAGAAATCTATCTAAAATTTGAAACGTATTCCAAATTTGTGTCCCGCATCTTTCCCACCAGGGAAGACGCCATGCTGGACAAAAATGTCGTCAGCACGGTCTGCTATCGGTGCGGCCGCGCAGCCAGAAAAAAAATCCGCTGGTTTTCCAGCGCCGGGCGTCACTATTTTTCTCTCTCCTACTGCCCAGAACACGGATGGCTGAAGGGAAAAATCCGAATGAAAAAAGCCGATGATGACAGCGGCGTATTCGCCGTCAAGATTTTAAAGCTCGTCGATGAAGCTTCCGCCTCCAAGATCTTTGAAAAGCAGCAGGAGATCCGCCGGAAGCGAAAGTTAAAGCAGCAAAGTGAAGCGAACCAGAAAACAGATAAAGGGGGATCCGGAACATGATGAAATTGGTTCTGAAGGATATGGAAAAGCGATTTGAGGATAAGGAGGTATTGAAAAAAGCCAGCTTTACCTTTGAAAAGGGGAACATCTATGGTCTGCTGGGCCGCAACGGGGCCGGAAAGACCACACTGTTTAACTGCATCAATGAGGATCTGGCTGTGGACGGCGGCTCCTTTTACATCGAGGAGGACGGCCGGACACGCCCCATCGTCTCCCGGGACATCGGCTATGTGCTGGCCACGCCGGTTGTACCGGAATTTTTGACCGGCAGGGAATTTATCAAATTTTTCATGGACATCAACAAAGGAACGATCCGGCAGGATAAAAGCATCGACGACTGGTTTTCGTTTATGAAAATCGAGCCGGAAGACCGGGATAAGCTGATGAAGGACTACTCCCACGGCATGAAAAATAAGATGCAGCTTCTGGTCAATATCATAGCCAGCCCTTCCATCCTGCTTCTGGATGAACCGCTGACTTCCTTTGATGTGGTGGTGGCCGATGAGATGAAGCGTATGCTGAAGGAAATCAAACAGGATCATATCCTGATTTTTTCTACGCATATCATGGAACTGGCCCTGGATTTGTGCGATGAAATCGTCATACTGAATCAGGGCGTCCTTCAGGAGATCCCCAAGGATGACCTGGATCAGGAGGACTTTAAAAACAAAATCATCGACACCCTAAAAGGGGAGGAGGCAGCCGTATGAACATGATTCAGACCCTGCTCACTTCCTTTCGCCTCTCCCTGGCCTACGGAATCAATACCTTCATCTACCGGCTGAAAAAGCTTCCGGTTTTAAAGAAGCTGATCTCGGCGGACTGGTACAAAAACCGCGCGCTGAAAAACGGCGTCACCGTCTGTGTCCTGCTCTTTGACTTTGTCGCCATATTTTTAAAGAAATTCCTGTATCTCGGAATCCTGGCGGCCCTCCCGGCCCGGTATCTGCCCGGAGATGTTTCGGCCAATTATGTCCATATTGTCCTGCTGTTTGCCCTGACCGGTGCGGTCATGAACACGCAGCTGTTCGATGCCTCAAAGGAAAAATACTATTCCGTCGTGCTGATGCGCATGGATCCGAGGCAGTTCGCCCTGTCCGATTATGCCTTTTATCTGGCTGCGCTCTTTGCCTCCATGCTTCCGGCCTCCCTGGTCATCGGTTGGCTGGCTGGCGCTTCTGTGCTCGTGTGCCTTCTCCTGCCGGTGCTGACCGTGGCTGCCAAAGTCACCCTGGCCGGGATCTATCTGAAGCACTATGAAAAAACCGGGAAACTTTTGGCGGGTTCCTCCAATACAAAACTGATCTGGATCATGATCCTTTTGTCCCTCCTGCTGGGCTATGGGCTGCCCGCCTTTTCCGTAACTCTGCCCGGTTTTATGGCGGCAGTATTTACGCTCCTGTTTCTCACCACAGCAGCGGTCTCCGTCCCGTCTCTCCTTCGCAGCTCCTCCTACCGGAAGATTTACAAGGGCATCTTAACATTGAATAACATTCTGTTCCATGCACAGGAGACGGTGACAAACCTTCAGCAGCAAAATTCGCTGTCCCGTCTGACCCTGGATGTGACCAGCAATCAATCCGGCTATGACTATCTAAACGATCTTTTCGTAAAGCGCCACCGAAAGCTGCTGACCGTGTCCGCGCGGCGTCTCTTCGTCATCCTGGCCTGCCTCATGGCGATGTCCATCGTCCTCGTGCTGGTTCTGCCGGATGCGGCGGCTCCGGTCAATGAAATCATGATGAATCTGCTTCCTTACTTTGTCTTTATCATGTATCTGATCAACCGGGGCAGCGTCATCACCCAGGCCATGTTTTTCAACTGCGATCACAGTATGCTGGCCTACCGCTTTTACCGCCAGCCCCAAGCCGTTTTAAGCCTGTTTCGCAGCAGACTGAAGGTTTTGATCAGGATCAATCTCTTGCCTGCCTCTGTGCTGGCCTTCGGCTTCCCCATCCTGCTGGCTGCAAGCGGCGGAACCGACCAGTGGATCAATTATCTTTTGCTCCCTGTGTCCATCTTCGCCATGTCCGTATTCTTTTCGGTGCATCATCTGGTGCTGTATTATCTGCTGCAGCCCTATGACATTCATATGGAGCAGAAGAGCCATACGTATGCGCTGGCCAATTTGGCCACGTATATCGTCTGCTATCTGTTTATTCAGCTTCGGATGCCGACGCTTTTGTTTGCGAGTCTTACCATTGTGTTCTGCATTGTGTATATCGCACTGGCACTGTATCTGGTGTATCGGTATGCGCCGAGGACGTTTCGGTTGAAGTAAAGCATTCCAGGCATGTGTTTGTGGCGGTCCGGACGGCAGAAGGAAACGCCCCTTCCCTCTGGCGGGCCGCTTTCGCTTAGTGGAAAGCGCAGCGGTGCTAAGATTCTTTTTCGCCCTGACGGGCTTAAAGAATCAAGCACCGGCGGTTTCCAAAACCCTTCAGAGGGAAGGGGCGTTTCCTTCTGCCTGTGAATTGAACTGCGTGGTGTCAGATATGGGGGCTTTTTTAGATAGCTGCTTTGGGGGCCAAAATGGTTTGGAGACAGGCTGAGAGAAGTTTGGATCGTTTGCAGGATTTTGAGGTTTAACGAGTATTGAGATGACGTGTGGGGGCTTGGTTGAAGTAAGATGGAAAGGATGGTTTTTGGTAACAGGTTATGAATCAGGTGATTATGGTTTTATTGGCGGCCGGAGTGGTTTTGGGGGGAGTGGATCGGCTGCTTGGGAATCGCTTTGGATATGGAAAACGGCTGGAGGAAGGGTTTTTGTTTATGGGGCCGACGGCTTTGTCCATGGTGGGGATCATGTGTCTGGTTCCTGTTTTGTCGGATACGCTTGGCAGGCTGATTGTACCGGTGTTTCAGTTTTTCGGGATGGATCCTGCCATGTTCGGCGGGTTTCTGGCCATTGATATGGGGGGATATCAGCTGGCCAAGTCTCTGGAATCTTCTCCCCTGGCGGGAAGTTATGCCGGGATTATCGTGGCTGCCACGTTTGGATGTACTCTGGTGTTTACGCTTCCGGTGGGCATGGGCGTCATTGAAAAGGAGGACCGTCCTTTTTTTGCGGAGGGGCTGATGATCGGCCTGGTGACGCTTCCTCTGGGGCTTGTTCTCGGTGCCATGCTCTGCGGAATGTCTCTTTCGGACGCCATTTGGCAGAATGTTCCGGTATTTTTTCTCTCCCTGTTTCTGGGGATCGGTCTGAAGCGGATTCCCGCCCGGATGATCCGTGGGTTTTCCCTGTTTGCCGCCGGATTAAAGGCCATCACCACCATCGGCCTTGTCCTCGGCGCAGTCACCTACCTCACCGGCCTAACCATCCTCCCCAATCTGTCTCCCATCCAGGACGCGCTGGCAGTGGTGGCATCCATCGGGATCACCATGCTGGGAAGTCTCCCCGCCGCCGAATTTCTGCAGAGAATCCTTCGTCGGCCTTTTGCGTGGCTGGGCGCCAAACTTGGCATCAATGCCTTCAGCATGGTCGGTCTGCTGGTGGGCGCGGTCAGTGTCCTCCCACAGCTGGCCATGATGAAAGACATGGATCCCCTGGGAAAACGGATCAACGCCGCTTATGTGGTCTGTGCCGCATCCACCCTTGCTGCCCATGTGGGTTTTACACTGAGTACCGATCCTTCCCTGCTCTCTTCCCTGCTCGCCGCCAAAGCAGCGGGCGCCGTATCGGCTGCTACCCTGGCCTTTCTTTTATGCCGCCGCAAAGCCGATCCGCAGCCCGACGTCCGGTGATCATAAAATGGCTCAAAACGGTTTTATGATCTTGTACCGCATGTTCTGAAAAATAGAGCTTGACACCCCTTGCAGCGGATGCCATAATAAAAGCAAATCGTTCCTGTTCGCCGGACAGGTATTCGGACGGCGAATCAAAGAAATAGGGAGGTATCCTATGGCAAAGACATCCGATCGTTTTGAAAGAGTATATTCACAGGGAGCCCTGAATGTCATGGAAATCTGGGTGGACAGAGAAACCGGCGTCAATTATCTGTTTCATACCAGCGGAAATGCGGGCGGCATGACCCCGCTGCTGGACAGGGAGGGGAAGCCAGTCATCACCTCGGTATATAAATATGACTCCTGATCATGCGGTGTCTTTGCAGCTGTAA
The DNA here is from genome assembly GCA_018710785.1 of Candidatus Fimimorpha excrementavium. Classification (GTDB taxonomy): domain Bacteria; phylum Bacillota; class Clostridia; order Lachnospirales; family Lachnospiraceae; genus Fimimorpha; species Fimimorpha excrementavium. Next base: position 44,407 of record DVJD01000089.1, on the reverse strand, counting down.
TATCCGTTTGCTGCGTGAATGCTGCATGAGAAATTCCTCTCAATATGATTTCATTTTCACCTCTTTCCAAAAACGCCGGTCTGTCTCTGGTTTCCAGTTTAATTTGATCAGTTTTTCATACTCAATCGCATCTCTCCTGACAGTAATCTCATACTGCTATGCTGCCAATGCTGTCCTGAAAAATATTTCATAAACATAGCTCTCATTTTCCCCTGAGTACCTCCAGTGCAAACCGGATCAAAGAAAAAATATTCTATCTAGATTTACAAGGTATGAATCTGTAAAAATCAGCTATAATAAAAACAGCAAGGTTGTGTACAAACTTGATACTTTATATTGTAATAGTGTCAAGTTATGACCAAGGAGGTGATGTTATGACCAATTTAGAGTCTTTAAGAAAACTTGTCAGAGAAAATGGCTATCTATATACGAAAGACATAACCTACGCAGGGATTCGCCGGGAACAGCTAAAAAAATTGGAATGATGGAGATGATCTCACCGCAGGGCGGAAAAATCACGGTCTATGATAGAGAACGGTGTATCTGCGATATGATACGAAGCCGCAAGAAAACAGATCCGCAGGTTTTTGCCCAAGCCGTAAAAGGATATTTTACTTCCAAAGAGCGTGATAATATCCGATTGATGGAATACGCCAAGCAATTTCACATTGAGGAAAAAGTACAAGAGTATATGGAGATATTATGATAAAAACACCAGAACAATTAAAAGGTGCTATTCGCAATCTGGCAAAGGAGAAAGGAATCCATGCTGGAAAATGCAGACTGGAACCTTCTAAAACAGGCGGTTCTTGCCACAGCAAAGAAAAGAGATTCCCTATCCGTTCTACAGAACACAGAACGGATTCTGCTGGCGTTGAAAAAATCAATCGTTCTGCAGGATTTATGGAAACGGTATCAGGCACAAAATTTATATGCAAAAGAAATTACATATCCTGCAATCATGGAAACAATAAATACATTTACAGAGAAGATGAATTTCTAATAGCAAGAGAGATAAACAAAATAGAGAACAAAGATATGGCTATAACTTTGCTATGGAACAAAAGCAAAAGCCAGACTTTCGCCTGGCTCATACCTGTTATACTCTCCTATCACTTCATCGAAAACAATCTTTTAACTCCCTCTCTTTGATAACTCCCATTTACCGGCCGCTTTCCACAGCTCCATACGTTTCTGAAATCATCCCCGATTCCGCCAATGGATCCGCTTCCATCTCTTCCGTTATACCCTCTCCTGTATTGGGCTGGCAAAGGAAGGAGTATGCCGTATCTGCCGCAAAGCAGACGATGAGCACCACTGCCACAATTGTCCGGATTTTCTTCGGCACTCTGGAAAACAGCTCATCCAGAATCGGCGCTATGATATATAGGATCGCACAGCCGCCGACTCCAAAGATCAGCAGCCCTTCCGCGCAGATTCTTCCATGAAGGTTCAGGAAAAAGCCGCTGTAATCCCACCATTTGGTTCCCAGGAAGGTTTCCAGCCCCCATGCAGTGCCATATTCCAAGACACCGCACACAAAGATAATCAGAAAAAAGGTCACCACCGGCCGCTTGGCAAAGCGGCGCATAAAAAACAAAATCAGTACGCCTCCGCAGCCGTAGATGGGCAGCCAGGGTCCGTACAAAACTCCCCGGTTGACGATATCCCCGGTCTGGATAATATGAAGGACCACTTCCCAAAACCATCCGATCATGGCAAAAGCAAAAAAGAAAAGAACATAGCTTAACAGGGAATAGCTGCGGTTGTAATCGGTCTCCATCCAGTCACGCCATTCTGTCTCTGGTATAGGAAATAAGCGGGTGGGGTATTCCACCATTCGAAGTTCGGCATCGATCTTGTCTGCCGGTGTCTCATCCGGAATTTTTTCCGGTTCATGGAACAGATAGCGGTCATTCAGTCCGCGGTATCCCGGCTTTTTCAGAAGAATCGTCTCTTCGCGAAGTTCCCGGTACAGTTCTGCCCTGGAAGCATTTCGATAGGGAACCACCAGAAAGACACTCAGCAAACCGGCGGTCAATACACTTAATATTTCCCATCCCAAGAAAGATAAGTCAAACAAAAATATTTTCCATTTGCGCCCCTTCGTCATCTGCTTGGACAGCCGGAAAACTTCTTTAAAGGGCAGATCCGGATTTTCCGCCACAATGTATGGAATCATATAATAAGAATAATATTTATAGATTCCACCCACTATGGTAAACATCCACAGGGTCTGAAACAGGTTTTTCATGAACATGGTCAAAGCCGTTTTTCTTGTACGCTTTACTTTGTATATAAAAAGGATCCGATGGACAGGCGCATGCTCATATGTCACCGTCTCCAGAAAGAAACGGTTCTTTCCAACTACCAATATATTGCCGATAAAAATCCGGTAAAGAAAAATGATGGCACCGCCAAAAAGGATGATAAAAGAGGCGCCGATGCTGTCGTGAAACAGCATCTGGTTGACCATGTTCAAAATTCCGAAGGTAATGGAGCCGGTCTCCGTGATGCTGTTGAACACTGCTGCAAATACCCCTTTTGTCGCAGCCGACTGAGGCGTCTCGGATCCCCTGTACCCCAGCTGAGCCAAAAACTCCCGCACCACCTGCGAATTGGATTTTTCATGGAATCCTGCGCTTCCATAGATCCCGGCATTTTCATCGGAACCAATGTCTTCTAAAGAGGCATCCTCTTTAGAAGACGGACTCTCTTCCGAAAGACTGCCATCCCCCAAATAGCTCTCTTCTCCCTGAAGATTATCCTGTTCTGTCTGGTCTTCCTCTGTGTTCCCCCGCATATTTTCAATCTCCATTCTAACTGCTGCGTTCGGATTGATATTCCATGTATTAAATCTCACCAGTGAAAGCATGTTATCGGATTCACCAGTGAAAAATGCGATGATAATACACATGGCAACCATCCGAAGATAGTTAAAATGAATCGAACTTCTGGCACCTCTTTTCAAGCTTTTTCTCGTCCACATTCAGACCCTTCCTCCTTTGTCAGTCACATGCAGCTTTAAATTCTGTCCATACCTTGTTATACACATCATTGGCTTCCTGGCTGACATTCTCCACCATTTCCATGGTTTTCCCCTCAGGAGCCACCAAGAGCTGAGCCACATCCTCCGGGATCAGTTCCGCTCCTGCTGTATTCGTAGAATAATATCCCACATACTGGGTACATGCCGCACTGTGTTCCGCATCCAGTATGTAGTCTAAAAACTGATACGCCGCTTCACTGTTGGGCGCCTGGGACGGTATAAACCCGGCGATCACACCGAATCCAAGTCCCTCTTCCGGTACAACCACCTTCAGATCCGGATTTTCCTGCAGCGCTGCATATACCTGGGAGGTATATAAAAAGGCCACCGATGCCTCCCCATTTAAAAGGGCATTCTGGGTATTGTCATCCTGAATCAGACGCACATTGGGCGCCAGCTGCAAAAGCTTTTCTCCGGCTGCCTCAATGACCGCCGTATCCTCAGTATTCATGGATTCTCCCATGGAAAGCAGCGTGATGCCGGTGATAACGCGGCCGTTGGCGATCAAAGCCACACTGTCCGTCAGATTTTCATTCCAGAGATCCTCATATCCGGTGATTTCAAAATCCACCAGTTCCGGATCATAGACGATCAGCGGAATCCCGGCGCCGAAGGGCACGGTATACTCATCATCGGGGTCATAAAACTGTCCCTGATACCGGCTGTCGATGTTGCCGTAATTCTCCAGTTTGGAAGTATCCAGTTTCTGAACCAGCCCTGCGTCGATGGCGCTTTCAATGATGTAATCATCCGCGAAGATCAGGTCATAGTCCCCGCCCTCTGCCGTGCTGAGTTTCTGGAACATGGCTTCATCCGTATCAAATTTGGAGTAAACCACCTCGATGCCGGTCTCTTCCTCAAATCCATCGAGAATCTCATCGGGGAACATCAGATCCCAGGTGTATAACACCAGTTCATTGCTGCCGCTTCCTCCGTTTTCTCCCCCGGACGCCTCTCCCTGAGCAGATGTTTCCTGCGCGTCCTGATCCGCCTTTGTGGCCTCCGAAGCGGAATCCCCGCACCCGGCCAGTACCGACGAAGCCGCCAAAGCGGCTGCCAAAAATCCTGCATACATGTTCTTTCTCATAGAATCCTCCATTTTCACTTTTTTATTCTATTGTTCCGCCACCGGTTTCAATGGTTATTTGGGACGGTTTCTGTTACCTTCTTTTTGCAAACCTCTTTCGAATCAGCCCTGCCAGCGCCAGCACAAGGATCGTCACTGCCAGCATCACGGTACAGAGCGCATTGATCTCCGGCGTCACACCGGTTTTCATCTGCGTATAAATCTTGATGGGCAGCGTCGTCACCTTGGGACCCGTCACGAAAATACTGATGATCACATCATCCCACGACATGGCAAAGGCCAGCAGACATCCCGACGCCACGGCAGGCAGAATCAGGGGCAGGGTGATGTCAAAAAAGGTTCGAAGGGGCGTCGCTCCCAGATCCTTGGCCGCCTCCTCCAGCGCCTTGTCCAATCCCACCAGTCTGGCCTTCACCATCATATAGATATACGGGATACAAAATGCAGTATGCGCAATCACCAGCGTCACCATTCCATTGGGAAGGTTCAGCAGATGGAAAAAGGTCAGAAACACCATTCCAAGGATGATCTCCGGGATCATAATCGGAAGTGTGGATATGTATTCCATGGGGCCCTTGGTTCTGGATTTCACTTTTGCCATGCCGACGGCTCCCACGGTCCCCAGCACGGCCGCTGCAAAACAGCTTAATACGCCCAGGATCAGGCTGTTTTTCACTGCCTCCCAAATTTCTTCATCCTGAAACAGCTTCACATACCAATCCAGCGAAAATCCCTTCCAGGAAGCGATCAGTTTTCCTTCGTTGAAGGAATACAGAACCACCATCAGGATGGGCAGATACATGACGACCAGCACAATACCCAGAAAAATGCCGGGCAGTTTTGTTTTATTCTTCATCTTCCCTCTCCTTCCTTACAGGATTCCTTCCAGTTCTGTGGTGTGGGCAATCTTGCGGTACAGGAAAATTAAAAGCGAGGTCATCACCATCAGCACCACGGCCAACGCCGCCGCAAACGGCCAGTCCGCTCCCCGCGTCAATTGATCCTGGATCAGATTTCCCACCAATACGATTTTATTTCCTCCCAGAATATCGGCGATGAAAAACAATCCCATGGAAGGCACAAATGTGAGAATCACACCGGATAAGAGGCCCGGCATGGTTAATTTGAATGTCACGGTCCAAAACGCTTTCGCCGAAGACGCGCCCAGATCTCTCGCTGCCTCCACCAGAGACCAGTCCATCTTCTCCGCGCTGGAATACACCGACAGGATCATAAACGGCAGCAGCGCATAGACCATACCGATCACCACCGCCGGATAACTGTACAGAATCTTCAGCGGGGCGATGTCGATTCCAAAGAAATGAAACGTCTGATAGATGGCCCCTTTTGCCTGCAGAAGGATCATCCAGCCGTACAGACGGATCAGCGCGCTGGTCCAAAACGGAATCATGATCATCATCATCAGACGCCGTTTCCACTTGGGCGAACATTTTGCCATGAAATATCCAAAGGGATAACCAATCAGCACGATAATCCCTGTGGAAATCACCGCCAGCCGAAGCGACTGGCCAAAGGTTCCCAGATAAACCGGGTCCAAAATTTTCTTATAATTGTCCAGCGTGAATTCATTGATCACGCCAAACCCCTCTGCCCTTGTCTGGAAACTTAAAAACACCATATAAATCAGCGGACCAGCCACAAAGATCAGAGTAAAAATATACAGCGGCGCCACTGCCAGCCACAGTTTGCCGTTCTTTTTTTTCTGCTGTGTCGGAAGCATCCTCACTCACCCAAACCCTTTCTATTTCCTCACGCAAACGGCTTTTCGGCTGCCTGGCTGTCTTCTTTCACCGGCACCGCATGTTCCGTTTTCCATCCAAGACAGACACGATCGCCCTCCGCCACATCGGCATCGATGCCATGGCGGCTGGCCGTCATCTGCTGGCCGTCCGAAAGTTCCATAAGAAGGCGAAGCTGACCTCCGGCAAAGGATTTTTCCTTTACCACCCCATGGTAAGGGTAGTCCTCTCCCCTGGAAAACAGGACGTGTTCACTGCGGATGGCATAGGCCTTCCCATCCGCATGGAAAATATTGGCATTTCCCACAAACTGGGCCACATAGGCGGTCAGGGGATGATTGTAAATCTCATTGGGCGTCCCGATCTGTTCAAACACGCCCTGATTCATCACCGCGATCCGGTCGGACATATTGATGGCCTCCTCCTGATCGTGGGTAATGTAGATAAATGTGATGCCCAGCTTTTTCTGCAGACGCTTCAGCTCCACCTGCATCTGGCGGCGAAGCTGCAGATCCAGCGCGCCCAGCGGTTCATCCAGAAGCAGCACCTTGGGGTTATTGACCAGCGCCCTGGCGATGGCCACCCTCTGCTTCTGCCCGCCGGACAGTTCCGACGGATACCGCTTTCCATACCCGGAAAGCTGCACCAGGGAAAGGGCTTCCTCCACTTTCTGCTTCTGCTCTGCCTTGGGCACCTTTCGTATCTTCAGCCCATAAGCAATATTGGCTGCCACATCCATGTGGGGAAAGAGGGCATAATTCTGAAACACCGTGTTCACATCTCTTTTGTGGGGTTCCAGGTTCGTCACATCCTGCCCTTCCAAAATCACCTGTCCCTCATCCGGCGTCTCCAACCCCGCCACGATGCGCAGGGTGGTCGTCTTTCCGCAGCCGGACGATCCCAGAAGCGTGATAAATTCCCCTCTGCCGATATCCAGGCTGATGCCCTTCAGAACATTGGTCTCCCCGAAGCTCTTTTTTATATTCTTCAGCGATAATAATACCTCATTCAAATCCGTATCCCATACCTTTCTGCGTTTGCATGTCACTCATTATCAGCAAACTGTATTTCTTCCATGTTTAATATAGTCCTGTTTATTATAATAGTTTCCATCCTAAAAATCAATTCTTTTCCAAAGCCATGGTACAACAAACGCATGAGTGAACGATTTGTGAACAGGACGCCTGGCTTTTCCAGACGAAAGCCAATGGATAGCTCGGAACATTTGACAAAAAAAATGGTTTTATCTTATAATAGCCCTGTTATTTTTCATCTACATTCTTACATCAGAAAGGAATCCGGTCATGAACCCATTAAAACTCATGCAGCTTCAGAATTCTCTCAAACAGTTTCAGGTTCGCCATCCGAAACTGCCTTTGTTTTTTCAGGATATGTTTCAGAATCACATGACAGAAGGCACCATCCTGGAGTTTAAGGTCATTGATCCCGACGGCCGTGAACACGTGGCCAACATGAAGGTTTTAAAAGAAGACCTGCAGATGGTGGAGGATCTGAAGGAGATCCGGCAGTGACACCGCCTTCCAAAACAGAAACAGGGAGACCGCTGCATTCGCACGCTGCAGCTGCGGCTATGCGAATGTCGCGGTCTCCCTTTTTGTTCCTTACCAGTACATATTCCAGTCTTTCTTCAGTCTGGCCAGCGCTTCCATGTAGAAGTAATCGCCCCACATACAGCACTCATCATCTCCCAGACCTCCGCTGCCCTTATCCTTGCAGTATACACCATGCTGCAAAAGACCATTGGAGTGAAGTCCCTTGGTTGTATAAGTCTCAGCCAGGCTTCTCATCATGCTGACTGCCGCATTGTGATAGATTTCCTTCAGCGGGTCGGAATCATCCAGATACTTCTCCAGTTCCAGAAGCGCGCAGGCCGCCACCGGAGCGGAAGAGGAATCCCTCTGCACATCATCTTCTGTGAACATCAGATCCCAGTTGCAGATCAGATCCGACGGCAGACGGTTCAGATAATAATTGGATGTACGCTTTGCAATCTCCAGAAGCGCCTTATCCTTAGTATAGCGGTAGCCAATGGTCATACCATACATGATCCATACCTGGCCTCTTGCCCAGCAGGAATCATCATCATGGCCCTGTCCCTGCCATCCTCTGACCGGTTCCCCTGTCAGCTCATCGATCTTGTAGCACTGATAGGTGGATGCATCATCGCGAACCATACAGCGGGCAGCCTGAGCCAGATGGCTGTATGCCTTATAGAAAAATTCACGGTCCTGTGTCATGGTGCTGGCCCAGAACAGAAGCGGTACATTCATGGAACAGTCAATGATGAAGTTGCCCTGTGCATCACGGTTTCTCACCTGAATGATTCCCGCATTGCGGCAGAAACGCTTTGCCAAAAGCTTTGCTGCCTTTAATGATACTTTTTTGGCTCTCTGGCTGCCTGTGACTTTGTACTGTGCCACAGTGGACGGCACAAACAAAAATCCGATATCATGATGATGAAATTCTTCCGGATATTTCAGCGCATTCTTGTAATCTTCCAGCTGGGCTTCCGCCACTGCCCGGTATACCTCATTGCCTGTCAGCTCATAGGACAGCCACAGCAGGCCTGTCCAGAAACCGGCTACCCATTCCACACCGATTCCATGCGGGGTATTGGGAACTGCCTCATACATTAAGTTGATACTGCTGGCATCGGGATGGCTGTGCACAAAATCCCCCATTACTTCCCATACTTTTCCCGTCGCATATGCCACTGCATCATCCAAAAAGGATGTATCACCGGTAAAGCGCTCCGGATTCTGGATTTCTTCCATCTTAATTCTTTCGTAGTTGATCATTCGAATCATCCCTCCATTTACGTATCAATTTTTTGCTTTTTGTAATTATACCAAATCACTGATAAAGTGACTAGTACAGGTACATAAAACCACCCGTTTTTACATAAAAATCAGCGTTTTTTATAAACCAATCCCGCTCTGCCAGCCAGCAGTATCTCCCTGTTTGCTCCATGGAAAATCTCATCACGGCCAGCCAGTTTTTTCAGGAGTTTAAATCATTATGATGGCAGGCAGAAAACAAATCATCCAGGAATCCATCCCCCGTCGCATCACACCATTTTTTGAGTTCCCTCATCATCCTCTGCATCACATCGTCATCATGAATATTGACATTTTCATATGGATCATTTTTCAGATCAAATAAAAAGGTCTGCGGCTTTTCACCATATGACATTCCCTTTAAGATCGCCAGCTTATACTCTTTTGTGATAATGCTGCGCCATCCATAATCCATAAAATTTTTGCCATGCGCTTGAAACTCTTCAATTCTCTCTTTTGTATTGGGAAATGACACCGTCATAATCGACTCGTATTCCTCAAATGATTCACCGCGCAGTAATGGGGAGAAATCCTTGGCCTGCATACTCTCAGGAATCGGCAGTCCCAGCAATCCCAGAATCGCAGCAGTCTGATCAGGACCTCCTACCAGTGTATCTGTTCGCATAGGTTTGATATCGCCTCCGCCGATGATCAGCGGAATCCCAACAGAACCTTCATACCAGATATGCTTTGCAAATCGTCCATGATCCCCCAGCATATCCCCATGGTCTGCGGAAATAAATATGTATGTATCTTCATAGTGATCATTTTCTTTCAAATATGAAATAATCCGTCCGATATTTTCATCAATACCGCTGACTGCCCCATAATAGCCTTTCACGTTTTCTTTCTGATTCCAATTCGCGCCAAGCTTATCTCCGGCGCCTTCCGGGGCAGGTGTTACAGCCTTGATATCTTTTTCCTCTCCCGTATACAAGTTCTGATACTTTTCAGGGGTCTGATCATACGGGGTATGGGGTGGATTATAGGAAATAAAAAGCGCAAACTTATTATCCTTGTTTTCTTTTAAAAACTGCAGCGCCACATCCGTTTCATGCTTCGGCGACCACTCATCCACTTCCACATATTCCCCCTCTGTCGTCCAATAATATGGATGGGAATGCCTGTTATGTGCACCATAGGAATACCAGAAATCAAACCCGTGACGTCTTTTTCCCGGCATCGTATAGGCATCCCAATTATTGGGATCATCGCCATCCGGCTTATCCAGATGCCATTTACCGATGTACCCGGTATGATATCCCTGTGCTTTCAGCACATCCGATACGCAGATGGTATCTTCCGGAAGATACGCATCCACACCCGGTTTGCAATTCGTAAACACGTTGGTGTTCCTCGGCTGTTTTCCCGTCAAAAGGCATGCACGATTGGGTGAACATAACGGGCAAGAACTGTATGCACGGTCAAATACTGCACTTTCTTCTGCAAATGCATCCAAATTTGGTGTCTTTACACGAGAATCATAAATTCCCAGTACATCTCTTCTCCACTGATCTGCAAAAATATATATTAGATTCATTTTACAGTCCTCCTTTTATCGAACTACTTTTTAACGGTACTTTGCATCTGCTCTGCTGTATCGTCTTTGAGCTTAAATTTCACTTCATTGGTGAATCCATCGCAGCACTCAAATTCTAGTATGGTCTTTGTCTGGGACTGCTGGACAATACGCGCGGCTTTTCCGGAAACCGTCTGAAGCGCTTGAACCTTTCCATTAAATACAACCCAAATCAGAGACGGATGGCTCTCATTATACATCCAGAACCGCCCATAAACCGCCTGTTCTCTCTGTACACGGTTCAGATCATAATCTTCACTCTCCCCATGATAATAGCGAAGATCCGGGTCACATACCGACAGATGGATGCTGCCGTCCTCCCCATGGGTCAGGGACAGCAGGCAGCTCTCTGTGACGCTGTCAATATAACGGTCATGGAGCTCATAATCCTTCCGGAACAGTACATAATCCCTCTTATCAAAGATCTGTACAATGTGCGCGTATTTATCCTGCCTTAAAATCCGGATGTTTTCTTCCACAGACAGGACGCGGATTCCATCGATGCCCTTCTTCATGCCAATCAGGTACGCATAAGAGGCATCCTTTGGCTGCTTTCCATGATTAAGCAGCGCAAACGCCCGATGGCCATGGGTATCTTCGTGATCCTTCATGTCCCGCGACACCACATCTTTTTCAAAGAACTCCAGCTGGCTGGCATCCCAAACATAATATCCGTTATCCCGGTTATCGGCCAGGATATTGCCCTCGCGCACGGCGCCGCTGCCGTAATCCTGAAACAGGGTGGTCTCTGTGTCATAGTTTTCATAATCGCTGTTGATGCCGCTTCCCAGGCAGACGATCACATCATCATAAAAATGATAGGACTTGCTGGCATAAAAGCTCTCCATGCCATACTTCTGATGGCCGTGAAGTTTCAGCACAAAGATTCCATTCTGTCTGCTGTCGTCCAGTCCGCCCACAAACGGCTGATCGGACATGAGCCATTCCGCCCGCTCATCATCCACATCCAAAGGCGCCGATTTGATCTGATCATAGGGCAGGCACACCGCCGTGGCTCCGTTCCAGCGGCGGTAATCGAAGCCCCGGTCGATCATCACGCCGTTTTGCAGTCCGCTGTCTCCTTGGGGATACTCCGCCAGCTCCAAAAATCCAAAGGACCGGTACAGAGAAAATGCGGTATAGCGTCCGCCCAGTTCCGGCCAGATTTCCATGGAATACACATACTGGCTGTGGCCGCGCACCGTGGCAATCTGTCTGCCTCTTCTGTGAATGGCCGCTGCCGCCGATGTCAGAGTCTTATGTACGTCTGTCAACGGAGCCGGTTCCAGGCCCTTGGCCTTCCACTCTTTATAGTATGGCATCTCACGCTCTCTTTTCGATGTCTCCGCCAGGCGCATGTACATCCGGGCCAATTCCTCATCATGCAGCGCCCGGGCTGTATGGGCAAATTCGCAGACGCTGACATCCTTTTGGGCGTTAAATTCATACTCGCTCAGGGCAAAGCTCTCATAGGCGCCCTGATATACCTTGTACTCCGTCTCCAAAATAGTCCGAAAACGACTGACGGCCGTTTCACCGATCATAAATTCCGTGTCCGCCAGGATCTCCAATACCCGGGAGAAGGAATACACCGCTACGATCTGATAATTGCGCACAAAACCGCAGTGGTGGGAAATCACCCCATCTTTTTTGCAGCCGCTGCTGATCCCGGGCGCATATCCCAGGCAAAATTCTTCCATATAGCGGACGAGATACCGCATATCCTGCACCTTCTCATCACAGTCTTCCATCAGAAGAACACAGGCCAGCATACTTGGCAGATCCATGCCTGTGACATCCGAGTCCTCAAACCGATGTCCGGCTACCCCGGCCTTGGACGTGGTATCGTAAACCTTGTTAAACCCATACTGATATTTGAGATAGGCGGTCACTTCTTTCAGGAGCCCTCTCTGCTTTAAGACCGGCTTCATGAGCAGGAAACTGCTGGCTGCTCCGCGTCCATTGTACCAGTTCACTTTACTGTTCTGGTCTTTGAGATGACGGTAGGCCAGGATAAACAAATCCGCCAATTTCTCATCCGGCTGCCTTTGATATTCATATGCCAGGGCCTTCATCATGCGGATATAGGCGGTATTTCCCTGGATATGCTTTCCTGTGATCCGCCCTTCTGTCTCCCTCAAATGATAGGAGTCAAAGAAGTCCAGAATCTCCTGTTTTTCCGCATGAAAGGACTCAAAGGGCGGCAGATCCATCTCATCGCAGATGGCCAGATACCGGGACTCCATCTCGGCAAAGGTACGTTTCCGGCTCTCTGTGATTTTTTCTTTAAACAGAATGGGCCGGTTCAGCCAGATGCCGCCCATCTCTTCCGTACAGGCCGTCATCCGCCTGGTATGTCTTCCCAGATCCGGTACCTGCTCACACATGGCGCCGTATACATGCAGCGGGCTCATGGATCTGCACAGCTGGATATCATCCAGATATACCACCGCTCCTTCCCGGTCTGTGGATATGGAAACCGTCATCCGATCCATGCCCTCCTGATACTGCCCCTTCATAAATCCCCGCTCGTATGGAATATTGATCTCTTTCCATCCGATATAATTCAAATGATAGGTAAAGGAAAGGCACTTCTCCCCCTGCTTCCAGAATGAAAAAATCAGTTTCTGGTCCGACGGTTCCGTGCTGTACACAAAACCATGGAAACCAAATCCATACTCTTTTAAAGAAACGGTCTTCCCCTTCAGCTGATAGGTTTCCAAAACCCGTCTTTCCCGCACCGCCAGCGGTCTGTCAATACGCAGGCAGTCCCCATTTTTCGCCGTCCATTTCAGAGAACGCTCTGTAATATAGTGCTCCTCTGACCATTCCAGCTGACCGCCGCAGACCGCCAATTCTGTCTCTACATCATCCATTTTTATTTTTATCTTGTCCATGCCACACACTGCTCCTTCCCAACACTGATTATGTCAGGTCTCTGCAACTCCATTCTTTTCCTTCTCCGCTTACAGAGTCGGCAGGATTTCGTTTTTAAAAGCGTTTATCCATTCCCGCGCAATCAATTCATGTCCTGCGGATGTCGGATGTACCCCATCCTTTAACCAGTATCCTGCTTCCGCGCGCTGCTGTGCCTCATCAAACGTCTTCATCAGCGGTACAAATACCAGTTTGTGCCGTTTTGCCAGGGCTCTTGCCCCGGCGGCCCTCTTTTCTGTTTCTTCCCGGAACAGCTCCCACTGCCCCTCCGTCGCCGATGCTTTCAGGACAAACGGCTCCAGGATCATGATTTTGATATCAGGCAGATCTGTCTTTACCTGCGTGATCAAGATGTCGCAGTATTTCGCATACAGCTGTGCATCCACACCGTTCTGGCGTGCCAATTCATGCCAGACATCGTTGATTCCAATGAGCAGACTCATGACATCCGGCTTCAGATTGATGATATCCTCCTTTACTCTTGCCAGCACATCAATACTGCGGTTGCCGGATATCCCTCTGTTTAAAAACTCATATTCACCGGCATACTCAAATCCCAGCTTCGCCGACACAAGGGTGGGATATCCTCTCCCCGTATCGAAGCCATCCTCTCTTGCTCTTCCCGCATCCGTGATGGAATCCCCTTGAAATAATATTCGCTTCATTTTTTTATCGGATGTTGGTTTTAGAAACTAAAACACATCTTTTCCTTTCTGTCAGATTATAACTATAATACCCCCAATTCCGATGCTTTTTCAATCTCTATTTTTTGACTTTCTTTCCATTTTCCGGATGAATCAATCGCCGCGGGCGGGACGGAAAAAGGGAAGATACCGCTTCCGCTTTAGGCTATCCGCTATCTTCCCTTTTTGCTCCTGTCACACAGAATCAGCCAATAAAAACCATTCCCGCTTATCTGTTGTTCCAGCGATCCAGCTGCTCATTCTTGATTTTCAGGATATTGTCCACATTCATGGATTTGATGGTATCCACGTACTTCTGCCAGTTGGCATCATCCAGGCTTTCTTCGCCCATGATGAACTTATAGTACATTTCATCGATATAATTGTTGATGGCAGCACTGTCATTTGTGATGGCTTCGTTTTCTTCCTGTGTAGAGGAGAGATTTGGAAGCACATGATCTTTCTGATTGGTCTCTGCCCATACATCCACTGCTGCAACGCCCACATCGGTATTCTTCTGTTCCCACATTCTGTAATCCTGAACCGTGACAAAGTTTCCTGCGGCGCCGGCATAGGTATTGATACCATGATCGATTCCCTTTTCATCCTTCATAACCACATCGGTAAATACCGGCTCGCCATCCTTCATCTCATAGCTTACGCCCTCTTCACCAAAGTTCCAGTACAGCTGACCTTCTTCGGTATAACCCCAGTTCAGTACCTGGCAGGCCAGAGGAATATTTTCACAGTCTGTGGTGATTCTTGCGCCAAAGCTTACAACCATATTTCTGGCATGGCCAAACTCCGGTGTCTCGCCGTCTTCCTTCGGCGGATAAGGAGCAGCCACGAATTCAGCGGAGTTGCCGTTGGCTTCCAGGTTGCTGATCCAGCCGGATACGGTACCGCTGGATGTGACAGCCAAACCGGTCTGATCATTCAGCACCTTGGTTTCCTGCATTTTTGCATCCATGGTGGCAAAGTCCGGATCCAGGATGCCGTCCTCATACCACTGATTCATAAACTCCAGATACTCTCTGTAATTGTCTTCGATGGCGCCCAGCACAATCTCTCCCTCATCGTTGACATAATAAGCTTTTGTGGCATTAAACGCGGTATTTACAGAGTTCATGGAACGGCTGTCCACCTGTGTGAAGACCGCACCGTATTTTTCATGGAAGGTACGGGCCACAGTATCATACTCCTCCAGCGTATCCGGCACTTCCAGACCGCACTCATCCAGCCAGTCCTGACGCACTACCATCCCCTGGTATACATTCAGACGCTCATCGCCGCGCATCATCCAGAAGGTTCCGATGCCGCCGTTATCCATCCTTGTATTCTTGATTTCTCCTGTGGCTTCCGCTGCCTTCAGATAATCCGGGAAATACTCCTGATAATCGGTCAGTTCCACATAGATTCCATCGGCAATATCGGTTTCTTCTCCATTCTGCAGCGGCCAGTAGAAAATGATATCCGGCAGTTCTTCCGCTGCCATCAAAAGACTGTAGGCTTTCTTGGCATCCTCACCGGTGCTGGGACCGCTCCACTCAATGTTCACACCGATCTGCTTTCCTAAATTCTTATAGAACGGCACTTCATTGTAATCCGTATAGCCTGCCGGCAGCGCCTGCGGCGTCCAGATGGTCAGCGTCTCATCGCTGTTCAGCGGATAGGAAACTTCTCCTTCGGCAGCTCCTTCTGTATCCGCTTCTCCCTCGCTGCCTTCTGCTGCCTTTGTTTCCTCGGCTTTGGTTTCCTGGGCATTTGTTTCCCCGCCTGCTGTCCCAGCCGGTGTACTTCCGCAGCCTGCCAATGTTCCCATGCACAAGGCTGCTGCCAGGACAGATGCTGTCATCTTGCCAATGTTTGACTTTCTCATGTTCTTTCCTCCTTGTTTTTCTAAAATTCTTTCTTAAAAAATATATAATCAGCCGGAACCGCATCCGACGATTATTCTTCGGTTAAGCGGATCTTCCCCTTCCGCTGCGCGCTTCACTCATCCCTTTACCGCGCCGATCATGACACCCTTGGTGAAATACTTCTGTATGAATGGATAGACAACCAAAATCGGGAGCGTGGATACCACGATGGTGGCATACTTGATGGTCTCCGTATACTGGTTGACTGTGACGTCCACATCCCCTGTCGCTCCGCTTCCCAGGATATCCGAGTTCTCAATCAGAATCGCACGAAGGACATTCTGAATGGGAAGCAGGTCCTGATTGTCAATGTAAATGGATGCGTTGAACCAGCTGTTCCAATGTCCCACACCATAATAGAGCAGCAGCACTGCCACGGTGGGCTTGATCAGAGGCATAATAATCCGAAACAGAATGGTCAGTTCTCCTGCGCCGTCCATGTAGGCGGATTCGATCAGGCTGTCCGGAATTCCTTCAATGGCCGTCTTGGCTATGATGGCATTGTAAACGGAGACGGCTCCCGGCAGAATCAGCGCCCACAAGCTGTCATACAGCCCCAGATCCCGGATATTCAAATATCCCGGCACCAGTCCGCCGCTGATAAACATGGTGATCATAAAATATATGATAAAAATCTTTTTAAACATCACATTTTTCGACGCCATAAAGTATCCGCAGATCAACGTCAAAATAATATTGATCGGAAGTGATACCGCCAGAATGATCAAGATATTTCGAAATCCGGATAAAATCAGCGGATGTTCAAAAGCCATCTTATAAGCGCCGGTGGTAAAGTGGATGGGCGCCAGCAGCAGCCCCTGAAAGGCTCTCAGCTGCGCGCTCTCACTGAAGGACGCACAGATGATATAGTACATCGGATATGCCGTCACGATTACCAGAAAAATCATAATGGCGCCATTGGTAAGGTCAAATGCCCAATCCCACTTACTTCTACGAATCCGATTTTTATGGGTTTCTCTTTTCCCTTTCATCTCCTGTTTTCCTCCTTCCTTTTATAAAAAGCTGTTCTCTGTAAATCGTTTGCTGATGTAATTGGTCAGCAGGAGAAATACCAGATTTACCAAAGAGTTAAATAAGTTGATCGCGGTACTGTAGCTGTACTGCGCGCTCTCCAGACCGGTACGGTATACATAGGTGGAAATGACATCTGCCTTGCTGTAGATCGTAGGATTATACAAAAGCAGAATTTTCTCATGTCCGACATTCAGGATGCTTCCCATACGAAGGATGAACAGAATCATAATGGTGGGCATAATCCCCGGCAGTGTGATATGAATCATCCTTGCGAAACGGCCGGCTCCGTCGATTCGCGCCGCCTCAAACTGCTCCTGGTCAATGCCAGAAAGGGCTGCCAGGTAAATGATGGAGTTCCATCCGATGCCCTGCCAGATATCCGACAGCACATAGATGGGATAAAAGACATCCGCATTCTGAAGAAAATTCTGTTTTTCCCCGCCGAAAAACTGGGCGATGCTGCTGAACAGCCCCTCACTCATGCAGAACTCCTTCAGCATACCACAGACAATGACCACGGAGATAAAGTGAGGCAAGTATGTAATGGTCTGCACCGTCCGCTTAAACTTGGACGACTTGATCTCATTTAAGAGCAGCGCCAGTATAATGGGTGCCGGAAATCCAAATATAATGGTGAGGGCGCTGATGGAAAAGGTATTTCTAAGTACAGTCCAGAACTTGATATCATTGATAAACATCTCGAAATACTTCATGCCCACCCAAGGGCTCTCCGCAACGCCAAGTCTTGGCTTATAATCCTTAAACGCGATTAGGATTCCATACATGGGTTTGTAGCAGAAAAGCGCAAAGTACAGTACCACCGGTATGATCAGGATGTATTTCCATTTGTTCATATACATATCCCGTCTCAGCCTGGCTCCAAAGCTTTTCTGCGGCGGCATCACACTATGTACGATTCCTCCTCTTTGTCTCTTTCGGCTCATGTTTTCATTCCTCCCTTGTTTTTGAATACGCTCATTATAGCGGATCATGCGCCGAAAAAATATAGCTATTTTTAAAAATATACTGATAATTTCAAAAGAATTATGGCAAAATGCATTCATTGACCAAATTATTTTCATTGACCAAATGTAAAATGACCCAATATCTTTTCCATTTCCGCTGATCATTTGTCTATTTTCCCTTGATTATTTCGTAATTTTGTGTATAGTATTAATGTACATAATTTGTACATAACCTTACCATGACTTTAAACTAAGGAGAGGGAACCCATGAACGCAATATCTAAAATCGCTCCGAAAAAACGCTCCTATTTTAAGCGGATATTTATCACTTATATTTTGCTTTTAATCATTCCGTCCGTTCTGATTATCAGCACCTTTTACTATACTTCCCAAACCTATCGCCGCTCTGTTTTTGATAATACTTCTCTGACGCTGTCAAACCTGATCTCTACCCTGGATAATCAGCTGTATCAAATGGCGCAGATCAAAGACAGTATTCTGCGCAATTCAGCATTTATCAAAAGCATTTCCCGTTCCTCGGCCACACAGAGCAGCCGTTACACCTATATCCCGGTGAAAGATTATCTGGATTCCCTGCTGACCAGTGATTATAATGATATTTTCATTTACTATCGGGGGGATGATACCATTGTCCCTGCCTACACCTCGGTGACGGATTCCTTGTCTTACTACCGGACCCTCTACCGCGGATCTGATATGGCGTACGAAACATGGCTGGATCAGATTTCCAATTATAAAAGCGAAACCTACTCTCTGGTCACCATGCCGGACGGGACCCAGACCATCCTTTATACCTGCCTTTTCCCCTATTTTTCCGGAAAGCGTGATCAGGATCACGGCATTTACATCAATTTTGTCCTGGATCCATCCAGACTCTGGAGTTTGCTGAATCAAAATACCATCTACGATTCTCCAACAGACATCACCTTATATATGCCCGATGGGACCCCTCTGCTGTCGACCAATCCCTCCTTTGTACAGGAGGTTCCTTCTTTTGCGGACGGTCTGGTTTCCCACACATTTTCATCGGGTACCTATGCGGTATCTGCGGAGACCTCGGATACCACCGGATTTCAGTATGTGTTTTACTTTCCCATGGATCTCTACCGTCAGCCTTTGAATCGCTTTTATGTGATATTGATGATACTGTTTCTTATTTTTGTCATCCTCAGCGGATTTGCCTGCATTCTGTTTACCCGCTACACTTACTCACCGATTTCGAAACTGATGGCCAAAGTTCAGACAAGCTATCCGAGCAAGATACCGCTTTCCAATGAGTTTGATACCTTCCAGAATGCATTTGACTCTATTCTGGAGGAAAAGCAAAAACTTGCCAAACGGCTGAACAGCGAATCCGATCATCTGGTCGGCAGTATTATGACGCGGGCCTTTCACCATATTCTTCCGGAAGGCTTTGATTTAAAAAATGCCCTGGCCAATCTGAATGTCAACCTTCCTTATGACACGGAATGCATTGGTATCCTGGAGTTATACAGCGATATCCCGGCGGATTTTGACATGGCTTCCGTACTGGAATCCCGTCTGTATGATACTTCGGATTCCCCCATTTCTTTTTTGGTCTTCCAGACAGATACCCGGCGCTATGCCATAGTATTCAACTTTTCTCCGGATACCGTATCCATGGATGCGGCTGCAGATTCTGTGAGAAAAGCGATGGATGTCCTCTCCAAAGAGTCTCCTCTTTTATATACCATGGGAATCAGTGATCCTCTGCCGTTATCTGAGATTCACACTGCCTATTCCCAGGCACTTCAGACCCTGGAGTATCAGTCCATCTGCGGCATTCACTCCATACAGATGTACGGAGCCGTCAAGACCAAGCGCTACAATTATAACCATAATGCCATGAAATTAAGCTATAACAAACTGAAGGTCTATATTTCGGCCAAAACCGATGTCCCAACCGCTCTGGAGACATACACCGAAATCCGAAACAGCTGCTTTCACGAGGCAGAAGCTTCCAGTGAAGTATTTCAGTGCTTTCGCTACGATATGATCAATACCCTGCTGAAAGTGGCCTCCGATTACCGGATTACAGCAAAAGACCATCAGCTGGTGGAAAATCTGCTTCACACAACCACCATCCCCGATCTGGATGAAGCCATAGTCCGTTCGCTGGAGCAGATCAAAGACTACTATCAGAACTCCCTGACCCAATCAGAAAATGAACTGATCCAAAAAGTAATCGACTTTTTAAAGGAAAATTATGACAACCATGATGTCAATATCAACTGGCTGGGCAACTATTTCCATATATCACCATCCTATTTGTCCAGGCAGTTCAAAGAGGAAACCGGTATGAGCCCACTGGCTTATCTGACTTCTCTGCGCATTGAAAAAAGCCAGGAACTGCTTTTGACTACCCAGAAAACCATAGCAAAAATCGCAGAAGAGTCCGGCTTTTTAAGTAATGAAGTGTTTATCCGTACCTTTAAAAAAGAAACCGGCATCACGCCGGGAGAATTTCGAAAAGCTTCCCAAAAGCAGTCAGAACCATCCGTTTAAAATCAGAAAAGGAGTGCTGAAAAATTCGCATAGTCACTGAATGATGCGAATGTTGCAGCACTCCCTTTTCCGGCCATCACAGGCCCTCATTTTCCTTTCACCACACTGGACATTCCATTGCAGATCAATTTCGTAGCCATTTCAATCAGCGCGTCCAGGGGCAGCTTTTTTCCATCTGCCACCCACTGCCGATACAAGACGGTGGAATTGGCCCCATAGTATGCGAATACAAGACTTTCCGAATATTCATCCAGACCGAATACGCCGCGGTTGGTTTCCCGCCGATATCCCATGATCCGTGCATTGATTTTTTCCCATATGGGATAGTAGCTGCCGCTGCACATCAGGCGTTCGTGGAGCAAAGGCATATTCGACGCACGCTCAAAAAACAGACGGATCAAATCTCGTATATCCTTCATGCTGCCGTAGGAGACGTTCCTGCTTATAAAATGCTCCGCGATTTCCTCCTGCAGTTCTTCCAGCAGCTCATCCAGGCCGGCATAATGGAGATAAAACGTTTTTCGATTAATCTGTGCCCGCTGTGTCAGCTCTTTTATGGTAATCTGTTCATAATCCATCTCGCAGATCATCGCCTTGAAGGCATTGCGGATGGCTTCTTTTGTCTTTTTAACGCGCAAATCTTCCTTTTTCTTCGGTTCCATGCAGAAATCCTCCTTCGTTATGCCACATTTAAAGTTGTTGTGTTGCATATTACGCAAAATATTTTTTGATGTCCATTGCTTTGGAGTTTTGTCTCTATATATAATACAGCTATGTAGAAAAATCAACACAAAGGAAATAAGCCCCTTGGTGTGGTTGATTTCTTATGTGCGGTATGAACAAGGAGGAATTCAATGAAAAAAAGAATCATTTTAATTTCTGCACTGATGCTTGTATGTACCTTTTTGCTGGCAGCCTGTTCTTCAGACCGCGCCAGTACCACGGCGTCTCCTTCCCCATCGTCCGAGGAGCGTGTGAGTGAGACCGCCTCTGAACCGGTTCCAGAGCAGACCGAATCCGATTCTGCTTCCCTCCCCTCGGACGATCCCCAGGAAGGAGAAACGGTTCTGGTCGCTTATTTCTCCCACACAGGCAATACCGAAGCGGTTGCCGAACAGATTGCTGACCTCACCGGAGGAACGCTTGCCGAAATCCAACGGGCCGAAGAATATGGAAACCTGCAGGAAGAAGCAGAGGCGGAGATTTTGGAGGGGGTTCATCCTGAAATCACCGTCAGCGCGGACAATATCGAAGCATACGACACGATTTTCGTCGGTTATCCCATCTGGTGGGATGAAGCACCGGCCATGATCGCCACCTTCCTGGATTCCTATGATTTTTCCGGAAAAACCCTCATTCCATTCTGCACCAGCTCCAGCGATTCCATTGACAACAGCCTGCATATTTTCAGCGAACTTTGTCCGGATGCCGTCATCGCCGAGGGCCTGACGGCCAATGACGAAGCGGATATCGAGCCGTGGCTGCAGCCGCTGGGACTTGTCCAGTAACCGTTTGCCGCAAAAGAGGAGAATCACGATGAAGCCAAAATTGATTATCAAAATAAGCATTGATTTTGTAATGACCCTGCTGCTCCTGTTTTTGATGGCAAGGCAGCTTACGGGAGATACCGCCCATGAATGGCTGGGAGCTGGCATGGTCATTTGTTCAAGGGAAAATATACCCCTTTTCGTATCGTACAGACAGCGGTGAATCTGCTGCTTTTTCTCTCCATGCTCGGAACCATGATCAGTGCTGTGATCCTGTCCAGAGAGGTTTTCGCATTCCTTCCCATCTCAGGAGGTCTTTCGCTGGCACGTCCCATGCACATGTTATGTTCCTTCTGGGGTTTTGTCTTAATGTCTCTGCACCTGGGTCTGCACTGGAATATGATTCTGGGTATGATACGGAAAGCATCCGGCCCAATCCAGTCCAGGCCGCTTAAAATAGGGCTTCGCCTTGGAAGCATAGCCGTCGCTGTATATGGGCTGTACGCGTTTATAAAGAACCAGTTTCTTTCTTACCTGTTTCTGACATCCTCATTTGTCTTTTTCGATTTTGAACGCCCGCTGCCGCTGTTTTTTACGGAATATATTGCCATTATGGGATTATTTGTATTCCTGGCACACTGCGGGGCAAAGGCGATGCAAACGATATCCAAAAAAAGAAAGGGGTGACGCAAAAGTCACACCCTTTCTTTTTTTACTCCGGATCAATCAGC
This sequence comes from Candidatus Fimimorpha excrementavium, assembly GCA_018710785.1. Taxonomy (GTDB): domain Bacteria; phylum Bacillota; class Clostridia; order Lachnospirales; family Lachnospiraceae; genus Fimimorpha; species Fimimorpha excrementavium. The sequence goes on along the minus strand of DVJD01000089.1, from coordinate 21,770 downwards.
CGGATCACATCTTTAAACGGCATCAGTTTATCATCCACTTCTTTTGCCCGGTGATGCTTCAGGATCTCCGACGCCACATTCTGCATGGCAGGAAATGCCGCTCTGGTCAGCTGGTTGGCATAGATGACGATATTGATTCCATGGGCCGCCAGCTCTTCTTCCGTCACCTGATTATAGGACGTGGGCACCACCACGATGGGAGTCACCTTATCCTGTCTGCGGAAGGTATCACAGAATTCAAAGATTTCATCCGGATCCTTTTTTCTGGAATGGATCATGATGCCGTCTGCGCCTGCCTTCACATAGGCAAAGGCACGCGCGAGGGCGTCCTCCATTCCCTTCTCCAGAATCAGACTTTCGATGCGGGCGATGATCATGAAGTCTTTGCTTCGAAGCGCTTCTTTTCCCGCTCGGATCTTTTCACAGAACCCTTCGATGGTATCCTGGGTTTGTTCCACTTCCGTTCCAAACAGACTGTTTTTCTTCAGCCCTGTCTTATCCTCGATGATGACCGCAGAGATTCCCATGCGCTCCATGGTTCTGACATTGTATACAAAATGCTCGATCAGACCGCCCGTGTCGCCGTCCAGGATAATGGGCTTTGTGGAGACATCCATGATCTCATCGATGGTGCGCATCCGGCTGGACATGTCCACCAGCTCAATATCCGGTTTTCCCTTGGCCGTGGAATCACACAGGGAGGATACCCACTGGGCATCGTACTGATCCAGCCCTCCGTCCACCTCGGAACCCACGATGGTTTTTTCACAGATCAGAGAAGTAATTCCATTGTGTACCTCCAACGCGCGCACGATGGGGCGCAGCTTCAGCACTTCTCTCAGCCGACGGCGGCGAAACTCCGGCATGGCAAGCTGGTCCTTCAGATCCCGTTCCACCTTCTTCACATGATCATTGACCGTGTAGGGCACTTCAATCAGCTCTCCGCCCCACTCCTTTAAGATCTGAATCACTTCCTCCCGGATGACTTTCTGTTCATTCCATTTCCAGTTATCCCCATGAATCACATAATCCGGACGATATTTCAGCAAATTTTCCCTATAAGACACGTTTTTCTGCACAACCACCTGGGAAATGCCGGGCAGACTGCGAAATACATTCATCCGCTCTTCAAATGGCACCGTAGGATAGCGGTCAAACCGCAGGATCGCTTCATCACTGTAGACACCCACGATCACATCCCCGTATTTTTTTGCTTCTTCCAATATGTTTTTATGGCCTTCATGGATCACTTCCGAGGTGAACGCCGCATAGACTGTTTTACCCATCTCATTTCCTCTCTTTAATTTATACTGACTGATGATAGTTCACAAACTGATCTCCGTTTTCCTGCGCCCGCTCCTTCGGACGTCCCAGATCTTCCCTGGCTCCCAGCGCCACTTTTGCCTCGATAAAAACAGGGCCGGTCAATTCCTGACATTCTTCCAAAATCAGCCGAAGCTCTGTCTCATTTTTCACCGAGTACGCATGCAGATAGCCCAAACTTTCCGCCACGCGCTTCCAGTCGATATGGACGGCTCCCGTGGCCATCCCCCCCACCGACTCATGGGCCCGGTTATTTAATACCAAGTGTACCAAATTACCCGGATGGTGTTCCCCGATAAACGCCATGGCGCCCAGATGCATCAATGCCGCTCCGTCACCGTCCAGACAGTACACCCGCTTATCCGGTCTGGACTCTGCAAATCCCAGGGCGATCATGGACGCATGTCCCATGGACCCCACGGTAAGAAAGGCCTGACTGTGGCTTCCCTTCTGCTGATCCAGCTGTTCATACAGCTCTCGGGAAATCTTCCCGGTGGTGGAAATCACCGCATCCTCCGGTTTCAGATATTCCGCAAATACCCGAATCGCATCCTCTCTCTTCATGGTAAACGGCACATCCGCGCCAAACCGGCTGTCCGTCTTCTTCGATCCCGGATCCGTCCCGGCCGTCTCTTTTTCAAAGGTTCCCTTCTTAATCACCACTGCATAGGGCTTTCGGTCTGCAAGCGCATCCCATGCACGGTCGAGAATCGCCTTCATCTCTTCCTCTGTCGTCTCGCTTCCGATCACCTCACAGGGAATGCCAAGCTGGTTCAAAAGCGGGATGGTAACCTCTCCCTGGAACACATGCTGCGGTTCGTCCTTCTTCCCCGGCTCCCCGCGGTATCCCACAAAAAATAAAACCGGAATCCGATACACCTTCTCATGGATCAGGCTGCAGATGGGATTGACCGCATTTCCGATCCCGCTGTTCTGCATATAAACCAGACACGGCTTCTGCTCCGCCAGATAATGGCCTGCCGCCAAAGCCACCGCCGCTCCTTCATTGGCCGGAACCTCATGGCAGTCTGCATACTGCCGCTCCAGACACTTGCAAAAATCCGACAGCGTACTGTCCGGCACACCGATAAAATGCCCGATTCCCCTCTCCGTCAACTCATGAATCAGCCAAACTGCTTTCATTTCCCGTTCTCCCTTCTATCCAACTGTCATATTCATTCTTCAACCATTGATGGTTTGCCGCTCTTCGGTCCGTACTCCCCGACGTACACGCGGATCTCATCCAATGTCCGCTCAATGTCAGAAACTGACAGGTCTCCCAGGTTTCCGATCCGGAATGCGTGATATCCCGGGAGCTTTCCGCTGTACAGCAAAATATCCCGCTCCTTCATCCAATCATAGAAATGGGAAAAATCCATCCATTCGGGAATGAAATAGGTGGTGATCACCGGCGCCTGCTCTTCTCTCTTTACCGGAGCCTCAAATCCCAGTTCTTTCATGGTATCCTGAATTTTCTTCTGCAGAAACACATAATGATCGTGCCTTACCGCAATGCCTCCCTGCTCTTTCAGTTCCTTCACGGCCTCGTTCAGCGCCAAAAGAACATGGGTCGGCGACGTAAAACGGAATGCGCCGCGGGATGCTTCCATCTCCGCCCACTGCTTATACAAATCCATGGCCAGGTTATCCGCATTGCCTTCGCACTGCTGAAACGCCTCCTGTTTTCCATAGATAATCGCCACACCCGGAACGCCGTGAAGGCATTTGTTGGAGGAAGTGATCAGAAAATCCATATCCAGCTCTTTCAGATTCATCTCCATGCTTCCGAAGCTGCTCATGGCATCCACGATGCTTCTTTTGTGATACTTGTGCGTCAATTTCAAAATCGCTTCCAAATCATTGAGAACCCCTGCCGTCGTCTCGCAGTGGATGAACGCCACATGGGTAATGCTGTCCTCCTTAATATAGGATTCCAGCTGCTCCACCGGAAGCGCTTCCAGTTTGGAAAACGACTGCATCTGATGGGAAATGCCATGGGCGATGCAGATCTGCTCCATCCTCTCTCCATAGGCTCCATTGGACAAAATGAGTACCTTTCCCTTTTTCCCCACAGAACTGTCCAAAACACTTTCCACGCCATAGGTTCCGGAACCCTGCAGAAACACAACCGAATGGGTATCCGCATCCACATGCGCCAGCTGCAGCAATTCATTTCTCAGCTGCTCCACCATATCCTGATATTCGTGATCCCTTGTTCCAAGGTCGCGAAGCATCGCTTCCTTTACTCTCATGCTGGTACAGATCGGGCCGGCAGTCAAAAGTATTTTTTGTTCCATTTTGTTTTCCTCCATCTTATATATGAACATTTTCATCGGTTTTTTTCTTGTTTTGTGTTCTTGTAAAGAAGTATACGGCCGAAAATGAAAATTGTAAATAGCAGAAACCGCTAATAAATCCAAACATTTTCATTCCTTTTTGTCTCTTTTGTTCATTTTTCGCTTCCATTATATATTACGAGAACATTGGTGTAAAGTTTTTAACAGACTTTTAACATAATTATCAAGCGGATATCATGCAAAAAAGTTGACAGATGCTTCTGCGGGATTTTATAATAACCATAAAGTGAGAAACCTTTTTTAATCAGGTGCCAGCGATTCTCAACTCTGGAAAACGATAGAAAAAATAAGGAGGATGCACAGTATGAAATGGAGAACGTACAGTATGAAATGGAGAACGTTGCGTGTGGCCGCGGTTCTGCTGCTGACCATTTTACTGACAGTCGGCGGCTGCGGCAGGGAGCAGGAACTTCAGGAAACGCCGGGGTTCACAGAATCCCAAACGAAGAGCGAATCCGTGAAGGAGACAGCGGACAGAACAGTCGGGGAAACGGAGACGAAAAAAGAGAGTGAAAAAACAGAAGAAGCGGAGACGGAAACCGATCGTGAGACAGACGATCAGGCCGGACGGGAAACGGAATCGCAGACGGCTGCGACAGAATCCTCGCAGACAGAAACCGTGCCACCGTCAGAGCCGGAAACGGAGCCGCCGACACAGCCGCCCACCCAGCCTCAGACACAACCGCCCACTCAGCCTCAGACACAACCGCCCACTCAGCCTCAGACAGCACCGCCCACTCAGCCCCAGACACAGCCGCCCACTCAGCCTCAGACAGCACCGTCTGTTCCTGTTTCTGGCAGCCGCATGATAGCCATTGACCCGGGCCATCAGGCCAGCGCCTGGAATGAGCTGGAGCCCATTGGTCCCGGAGCCTCTGCCATGAAGCCCAAGACCTCATCCGGCACCCAGGGATGTGTCACCGGCGTAGCCGAATCCCAGCTGAACCTGACGGTTGCCTTAAAGCTCAGGGATGCTCTGCAGGCCAGGGGATATCAGGTATATATGGTGAGAACCAGCCAGGATGTCCGGCTGAGCAACAAAGATCGGGCGGATATGGCCTATGCCAGCGGAGCAGAAATTTTCATCCGCATCCATGCCAATGGCTCTGCCGACCCAGCCATGAACGGCATCCTGACCATGGCGCCCAGTGCCGGGAATCCGTATGTGGCTCACCTGTCGGCCTCCAGCAATGCGCTGTCCGCATCTATCGTCAATCATATTGCGGCCAATACAGGACAGAGAAATATTGGCGTGCTGGCCACAGACGACATGAGCGGGATCAATTGGAGCCAGATCCCTGTGACCATCGTGGAGATGGGATATATGTCCAATCCAGATGAGGACAGAGCGCTGAACACGCCGTCTTTCCAGGACAAGATCGTGCAGGGTATCTGCAGCGGCGTAGACGAATATTTTGCATCGCACTAAGTTTGTCCTGAAATCTTCCTCAAAAAAGAACGTTGACAAATGGGTTTCACATGTTATAATGAAACCAGCAAAGCGATGAAGAGACGAGTAAAATGCGGAACAATCCAGAGAGAGATGCCCTGCGCTGAAAGCATCTTATTGGGAACCATTTGAAGACCAGCTCCAAGCGGCCCCAATCCGGCCCGGTGATTCCGTTATCATCAAAGTAAGCGGTGAATCGCAGGATTCGATTCACAAAAAGGGTGGAACCGCGAGCATGTATGCCCGTCCCTTACAGCCATGGTGCTGTAAGGGACTTTTTTATTTGGTCCGATTCCCTCCCGCCCATCAAACCGAAAGGAGAAACGAAATGATTATCACATTAAAAGACGGTACTACAAAGGAATACCAGGAACCCAAGTCCATCCTGGATATCGCTTCTGATATCAGCGAAGGTCTGGCCAGAGTCGCCTGTGCAGGAGAAATCGACGGAGACGTTCAGGACCTGCGCACCATGGTGGACCATGACTGCCATTTAAATATTCTTACCTTTGACGATCAGGGAGGCCGCGATGCCTTCCGCCATACCACCTCCCATATCATGGCCCAGGCCATCAAACGCCTCTATCCGGAGACCAAACTGGCCATCGGGCCTTCCATCGCCGACGGCTTCTACTATGATGTGGACCGGGAGACGCCGTTTACCAATGACGATCTGGAAAAGATTGAGGCGGAGATGAAGAAGATCGTAAAGGAAGCGCTTCCCATTACCCGGTTTACCAAGCCCAGAAATGAGGCCATCGCATTCATGAAAGAAAAGAACGAACCCTATAAGGTGGAACTGATCGAGGATCTTCCGGAAGATGCCGTCATCCGCTTCTATCAGCAGGGAGAATTCGTGGATCTGTGTGCAGGCCCCCATCTGATGAGCACCAAACCGGTAAAAGCCTTTAAGCTGACCAGCCTGGCCGGCGCCTACTGGAGAGGCAATGAAAAGAACAAGATGCTGACCCGTATCTACGGGACCGCCTTTACGAAAAAAGCAGAACTGGAAGAATATCTGAACCGTCTGGAAGAGGCCAAAAAACGCGACCATAGAAAACTGGGAAAGGAACTGGGGCTCTTTATGATGCGGGAAGAAGGTCCCGGATTCCCCTTCTTCCTGCCCAACGGCATGGTACTGAAAAATACCCTGCTGGACTACTGGAGAGAAATCCATACAAAGGCCGGTTATGTGGAGATTTCCACCCCCATCATGCTGAGCCGCACGCTCTGGGAGACTTCCGGCCACTGGGATCACTATAAGGAAAATATGTATACCACCGTCATCGATGAGCAGGATTTCGCCATCAAACCCATGAACTGCCCCGGCGGCGTTCTTGTCTACCAGTCCGAACCCCGCTCCTACCGGGATCTGCCCCTGCGCATGGGAGAACTGGGTCTGGTTCACCGCCATGAAAAATCCGGTCAGCTCCACGGACTGATGCGCGTGCGCTGCTTCACCCAGGACGATGCCCATATTTTCATGACGCCGGAACAGATCCGCAGCGAAATCAAAGGCGTAGCCCGTCTGATCGATGAAGTATACCAGCTGTTTGGCTTCAAATACCATGTGGAACTCTCCACACGACCGGACAACAGCATCGGCAGCGATGAAGATTGGGAGATGGCCACCGATGCCCTGCGCGATGCCCTGGATGACCTTGGTCTTCCCTATGTGGTCAATGAAGGAGACGGCGCGTTCTACGGACCAAAGATCGACTTCCATCTGGAAGATTCCATCGGAAGAACCTGGCAGTGCGGAACCATCCAGCTGGACTTCCAGCTCCCGCTTCGGTTCCAGCTGGAATACACCGGCGCTGACGGCGAGAAACACAGACCGATCATGATCCACCGCGTGGTATTCGGTTCCATCGAACGTTTCATCGGCATCCTGATCGAACACTTTGCCGGTGCCTTCCCCACCTGGCTGGCTCCGGTTCAGGTCCGTGTCCTGCCCATTTCCGACAAGCATCAAGCCTACGCCAAAGAAGTACTTCAAACCCTCCGGGATTCCGGCATCCGCGCCGATCTGGATACCAGAACCGAAAAAATCGGCTACAAGATCCGCGAAGCACAGCTGAAAAAGATCCCTTATATGCTGATCGTGGGCGCCAAAGAAGAAGAAACCCACACCGTTTCCGTCAGAAGCCGCTTCCAGGGCGACGAAGGTTCCAAAGAACTTTCCGCCTTCCTCTCCTCCGTAAAAGAAGAGATCGCCAGCCGCAAAAACCGCAAAGCTTCCGCCGAAGAAGCCTGACCGATTTCATCCCCAGCGGAGCGTAAAAGGGGCTGTGAAAAAATGAAAAACCGGACGGCCGGAGAGAACGAACCATTTCCCTGTCGGGACGCTCTCGCTCCGTGAAAAACGTAGCGGTACTAAGATTTTTCTGCACCGTGTCCGGCTGGAAAAATCAAGTACCGACGTTTTTCAAAGCCCGTCAGGGAAATGGTTCGTTCTCTCCGGCCTGAGAATGTTTTTCTAAAAATAAGAATGGGTGAGGGGCGATGAGAATGGTAAAGCTTAGTGTGATCAGGCGGCAGGGAAGCAAACCATCTTCCAGAGGGTTTTAGAAAATGTCGGTACTTGATTTTTCCAGCCGCATTCGCGCGCAGAATCAAGCAACGTCAACTCGTCACACCTATTATCTCTATCTCTCACTCATGGCCTCTCACCCACAGGACATACAGAAGCAGACCATCTTCTGGCGGATTTTGGAAAACGTCGGTACTTGATTTTTCCAGCCGCATTCGGCGCAGAAAAATCTTAGTACCGCTACGTTTTCCATAAGCGAAAGCGCTCCGCCAAGGGATGGTCTGCTTCTGTATGGCCGTCCGGGTATCCATTCATTCGCACACTCTATCTGTCTATCAATCCTTCTCCACCAGATACCCCTTCAGTTCCGACAGCTCATTCTCCAAAACACCGCAGTCTTTGAAATACTCTTCCGCGCTGCCCCAGGTCTCCTTCAGGTGGCGGATGGTGCGCTCCATCTCCTCCTTGGGAGAGCGGAACAGTCCGTCCGGAACCTTCCAGCCTGCCTGCCGAAGCAGTTCTCTCTGCTTGTCAAACGTTTCCTTCATATTATTCTCACTGACGGTATAATCCTTCAGAATCACCTCTTCCGGAACACCTGCCAGCCCCAAAAGAAGCATGGCTGTCACTCCTGTCCGGTCCTTTCCCACCGCGCAGTGAAAAACAGCCGGTTTTCCTTTGCGGTTCACCAATGTTTCTGCAATCTTGCGAAATTTGTCCTGATAGCAATCCAGAATCTGGATGTATAAATCGGACAGGCGATCCGGCAGATCCGTTCCGTTTTCGCTGGAGTTCATGCGGTCCGACATGGGAATGGCATGGTATTCAAAGGATTCATTCAGCTTGTCCGGCGTATGTTCCATCTCCCGCTCACTTCTTAAATCCAGCACACAGGTGATGCCGTGTTCCATCATCCAGTTCCGGTCTGCATCGGAAAGCGTTCCCAGTCCGTCCGAACGGAAGATCCATCCTTTTCTTGTGGTCCCATCCTTGGCCGGATAACCGCCCAGATCGCGGAAATTGTGAGGGCCGTCCATTTTAACCGGCTCTGAAACTGAAATCTGTGTCATGTCCATACTGCGTTTCTCCTTACTGTTATTTTCCTCTTTCCCATACTTCTTCTTTCATGTTGCTCTTGATGTAGACGATGGCCCCGCCCAGACAGATGATAAACATCAGGACAGAAAGAGCTGCTGCCCTCTGGTAATCCAGATAGGTATTGACCTGCTGGTACAAGAGAATTCCCAGCATTTTCGGGTTATTGGGCCCTGTCAGGTATGGGATCGTAAAGGCGCCGATCTGACCCATCAGAATAAAGGTGGCTGCCACGATGACATCCTTATACACCAATGGCCAGATGATCTTTGTCAGAATTTTCCACCAGCCGCAGCCAGCGTCCTTTGCGCTCTCCACATAGGAGTCAGCCACAGAGGACAGGGCCGCGGAAAGCAGCATGGCGGAAAACGGAATGTTGAACCACAGGTTGCACAGGATGATTCCTTTCATATCATACAGCAGACCCGGCTTATATACCACTCCGAACAGCTGCATAAACCGATTGATAAATCCTGCGTCCTTGATAATATTCATAACCGCATACACGGCTACGATTCCGGGGATAAATCTGGGAAGCAGGTATAATCTTCCGATCAGACGGCTGATCCTACTTTTGGAAAAACGCAGATACATTGCCAGCAAGAAACTGAACAGGATGGCAAGAATCATGGTGCTCAGCGCTTCCACCACAGTAAAGATCAAACTCTCAAAGGCCTCCGGACTGGTGAAAAAGTACTGGTAATTGGCCAGTGTAAAGCTGCCGCTTTCCGTCTGGAAGGACTGCACCACCGTATTTAAGATGGGCAGTACCACGACAAGCATCATCACTGCAAAAGCAGGGAGCACCATCAGGTAGGGAATCCATTTATTCTTCTTTGTTTCCATTGTTTTTCCTCATTTCTGCACACGTTTGATAAACGAGATCGGATGCTTTATTTTGCCAGGCTTCCGATTTCCTCTGTCCAGCGCTGTGCAATATCAGTCTGGATGGTTCCGATGGAGAAGTAGCGCATGCTGTCCATATCGGTCTCTGCCAGCCAGTCTTCATGCTCCAGATTTTCCAGCTTGGACGTATCCACAACCGGAGATGCAAACATGGTATTCCAGTCGATGGCCTGGGCTTCGTAGCTCAGATAGTAATCGATGACAGACAGGGCAGCCTCTTTATCCTTACCGATGGAAGGCATCATAAATCCGGCCAATCCGCCCAGAAATGGCTCTTCCAGCTGTGTCAGCTTAATGCTGTCCGGCAGAGTGCCCATGCTCTTCTGGCTCAATACCATATTTACAAATGCAGGCGTCATATCAATTTCCTTGGTTGCCAGCAGATCCAAAGACCCGGCATTTTTCATGGGATACTGTACCTTTCCGGCGGTCTGATACAGATTCGGATGCAGTTCAGCCAGCAGATTGAAGGCATTGTCCCATTCGGTCTGATGCTCAGTCTCCCACTTCGTATCATCGGATGTGGCAGCTTCTTCCGGCAGCTGATTGTAGATGGTATTGGCTACAAAGGAGAAGCCGGAGTTTCCTGTGGACGGGTCACAGTAAGCGAATCTTCCCGGGTTGTCCTTGATCCACTGATACAGCTCATCAGCAGTCTTCGGCGGATTTTGAACCGTTTCTGAGTTATAAGCCAGATATACGGCAGTTCCTCTGTACGGGATAAAATTATCGCCCACAATGTTATCCTTAAACGTCAGGTTTTCATAATTCGGAATCTTGCTGGTATCGATCGGGTCAAAGAAGTCCTCACTGGTCTGTGCCTCGATATTGGCGATGGCGCTGTCATCCAGGGCGATCAAGTCGAAGTCCGTATCGGTCTCGCCGGCCTTATAAGCGGCTGCCAGACGATCCGGAAGGCTCTGCTCACTGGTTCCGGAAACGATGAACTGAATCTCTACTTTCGCCTTTGTATTGTATTCCGGGTCGGCATTGTAGGCATCTGCGATGGCCTGAAGCGCCTCTCTGACTTCCTGTCCGCCGCTGCTCCAGATGGTGACGGTAGGTACTTCTTCAGCGGCGTTTGCCTCACTGCCGCATCCGGTCAGTCCGATGGAGGAGCTGCCGATCAGTGCCAGTCCAAGTACACCTGCTGCGATTCGTTTTCCGTGTTTTTTCATGAGTTTCGTTTTCATACAATTCTCCTTTTCTGCCTTTTTGGCAATTCTTTATTTTTCGTTTCTATCCGATTAAGCCACAGAGTCCGTGAAGTTCTGTTTCTTTCCAAAGGTACATGTGACTCTGTTTCCTGTTTGATAATTTCTGGCCACATCCTTTTCCATGAACACCTTCAGTTCTTTCTTCTCCGGTGTCTGGACGATGGCCTGGGTGTAATGTCCCAAAGACATCATCTGGATGATCTGATACGGACCATCCGCGCAGACCGTCAGCGTGATATCCTCCGGACGGACTGCAAAGCTTTCGCCGCCTTCTTCCACAAAGTTCATCTCACCGATGAATTCTGCCACAAAGCGGGTCTTCGGATTGTCATAGATCTCATCCGGATTTCCCACCTGCTCCATGAATCCTCTCCGCATGACAGCGATCCGATCGGAGATGGCCATGGCCTCTTCCTGATCGTGGGTTACGAAGATGACGGTCAGACCGGCTTCTCTCTGAATTCGCTTCAGTTCTTCTCTCATCTGTCCTCTGATCTTGGCATCCAAAGCGGAAAACGGCTCGTCCAGAAGAAGCAGGGACGGCTTTAATACCAATGCCCTTGCGATGGCGATTCTCTGCTGCTGTCCGCCGGAAAGCTGCGCCGGATATTTCTTCTCCGTCCCGTCCATGCGCACCAGCTTTAACATATCGTGGATTTCTTCTTTCATCTGCGCTTTGGTATGCTTTCTGATCTGAAGTCCAAACGCCATGTTTTCGTACACGGTCATATGAGGCCAAAGGTTGTAGCTCTGGAACACCATGCCTGTGGGCCTCTTCTCCGGCGGAAGATCCTGGATTTCCTGTCCGTCCAGGAGAATCTTTCCGGCGTCAATTTTGTTGAAGCCGCCGATGGCGCGCAGAATGGTCGTCTTGCCGCAGCCGCTGGGTCCGAGAAGTGTCAGCAGCTCATGCTCATTAACGCTGATGTTGATATTCTCCACACCCTCGGTTTTGCTGAATTTTTTTGTCAGTCCTTTTATAATCAATTTTTCACTCATCGTTTTTCCCTCATCCTTACATTTTAAATCCATTGGAAAGCGCTTCCGCACTCAGGTACTTTCTGAAGACAATCAGAAGCAGGATGGACGGAATCAGCAGAATCACCGCAAACACGGCGCCTGCCGTATCCGGGAATGACATGATAACTCCGTATAGCTCACTGGGCATGGTATGCACATTGGGAAGACCGATCAGAAGAGAACCCTGGGCCTCTTCCATGGAACCCAGAAATGTATAAAGAGACGCCACCACGATCCCAGGCCATGCCATCGGCATGGTAATCTTAAAAAACACCCGCAGCGAAGAGGCTCCCACATCTCTTGCGCTCTCTTCCTGCTGGATATGAACCGTACGGAACGAACCACTGGGGATCCATACCATAAACATCATTGTATTGACAATATGTACCAGCACAACACCCACAAACGTTCCCATCAGGTTCAGCTTATAGAAGATGACCGCCATGGCTGTATAGATTCCCATTTTTGGAAACGCATTGGTCAGAAGGAAGCTCAGGCGAACCACGCTTCTTCCCTTAAACTGATAGCGGGCGATGGCATAAGCCGCCGGCAGGCAGATCAGCAGGGAAACGACCGTTACCACCACTGCCAGCACCAGTGAGGTGGCGATGGATTCCACCATCTGCCCCTTGGATAAAATGTACTCCCACCACTTGAATCCGTACGTTCTCGGAATTACATCCGGGTATTCATACTCACCGGCAAAGGACAGAGTCAGCATGTGCATCAGCGGTCCGTAGAAGAACAGCAGAAACACTGCCAGCAGAATCCATTCCAGAAAACGTTTTTTTCCAAGTCCATAATATAAACGCTTCATTGCAGCAATCCTTTCCAGGGCTTTATTCTGTGCCCTTTTGTTCTTTTTTCTGCCTTACGATCACTCCGGCAGCCAGGAGATCGGCAAAATCAGTCTCCTTATCATACATGCGGATCACCAGCCGTTCCGCTTCCTTTTTAATCGGAAACTCCTGGGAACTCTGGCTGAAATCCGCCGGATACTTGATGACAGTCCCCTGATTATCCCGAATCACCAGGATGGGCTTTGTCTCTTTCCAGCGGCTGTTCCAATCCAGGTAAGGAGAAGACTGGTCATAGCAAAGGGTCAGCATACCATCTTTCGCCTCTGCCTCAAACAGAGGACCTCTGGTGACAATGGTTTTCTGCTCCAGAACCGCCCCCAGAACTGCCTGGGCCGGATCCTGAGTATCGCCGTTTCCTTCCTCCACCAGCGCATAGGTGATCATCACAGGCGCGTCGGCCGGTTTTCCGTGGATATCTTTTCCCGTCACTGCAGCCAGCCGATGGCCCTCCAGCGCTTTTTCTTCCCACAGATCCAGCGCCTTTTCATTTCCCATGATCATTTCCGCCCTGGCGCCGGTACCGGCGCTGGTGTTGAACACCTCGATATAATCCACTGCATCCCAGTCATGGATATCCATATCGAATCGGCATCCGGCTGCCACAGGCCGTCCCAGACAGAACGGATGGGCCAGTCCGATGGCGGCTGCCCCCTCTGCCCGAAGTTTTTTCAGAAAGCCTTCGGGAGCCCCCGGATCCAGATCGGAGAAATCCACCATGTGCTTCATCCCCAGCGCCAGAATGTGTCCATAAAAGGTGGTGACTTCCACTCCCTCCAAAAGGGATACCGAAAGATTCTTCTCCTGAATGGCTTTTCTGGCCTTCTGGTGGCCGGAACAGGTGTTGTGATCCGTCAGCGCAATCACCTCATAGCTGTGTTCTTCGGCCCACTCCATCAGTTCACCGGGCGTCATACTGCCGTCGGATTCCACGGAATGGTTGTGAAGTTCTGCTCTCTGATATCTCATTCTCCCAGCTCCTTTCCCATGACCTCCACTTCATACGGCGTATGGTCATTTAATACCTGATACACATGGAGTGCCACCTTCAGCACACCGGCCTCCGGCTTCCATATGGAAAATCCGGGAGACGCATGGGTGGGAGACAAAATGATCTCCTTTGTCATCTCATCCCTGTGCGCGCAGCCGAGATGGGCTCCATTGTGAAATACGGACACATTGATTTCTGTCTTCTGTCCGCGGATCAGTCCGTCGATGATGCTGTCATCGGGTTCCGATTCCATATTTTGAATCCAGGCTTCCCGGCACAGCTGACGGTCCATGTCCGTGCATGTTTCCATCTCTCTTTTTCCAAAGGAAACCCGGATGGATACTTCATTGATGTTTTTAGGAAGAACCGTCTCATACGTGATTGTCCCAAGGAAACCCTTCATCAGTTCACCGGATACATGATATTCTTTCATCTTCCCCTGTCCTTTCCGTTTTTCTTTTCATCTACATATTCTATGTTCTGAATCGAAAATTTTCTTCCGTTATTCCGTTAAAAATCCGTAAAAATATCGATTCTTTTGTTCATTTATAATTAATCCATTCATTATGTGAAATTAGCTCTCATACGGTTTCTTTGCCTGTTTTTTCCTTTTCCCCTTTCACACATTCCACAATTTTCCTTCCTTTTAGGCCGCCCTTTCATCCTTTTCACACAAAAAAGGAGCACAGAAATCGGCGTCAGGCCGGATTTCCATGCTCCTTTTTTCCATGCACTTACTTTTTACATTTTCCTAACAACTGGGTCATACGTTTTGCACCTGTGTATCGGTTATCTGGGATCCATCCCTCTCTTAAACTGCATCATCATCTCACCCGTCAGAGAAATTTCTGCAGATCCCACGGGATATTCGGGAATATTCTCCCGTTCCACCCACTCTCCGACAGACAATTCCGATTCATCCAGCCGGATGGCATCGTCTCCGTCCACATCACAGTAGAAACCGAACAGGATCGTATCGCTTAACGACCAGGGCTGACTCTTATAATATAGAAGATTTTTCACGCGAAGCCCCACTTCCTCCATGACCTCCCGGCGAACCGTCTCTTCGATGGTCTCCCCGATCTCATTGAATCCCGCCACCAGGGCATATCTGGTATATTCCCTTCCGGCATATTTCGTCAAAAGCAGCCGGTTTCCGTTCCGGATGCCGACGATGACCGCCGGAGAAATCTTTGGGTACTCCGTATGATGACAGGCCTCACAAAACAGCATCCGCTCCTTTTCGCTGTGCTTCAGAGGGTTCCCGCAGCAGCTGCAGTATTTTCTCGTGCGGTAAAACCGGTCCAGCTGCCATCCGGTGACTCCGGCGAAAGCCAGCTCTGCCGGTCCGACGGTCCGCATCCGATTGATATCTTCTTTTGAGAACCCCTCCGCATCCGGACAGAATCCGGGAACCAGATAGAAGTATCGGCTCTCTCCGGCGGACTCAATGGAAAAAAGATAAATGGCCTTTTCCATCAGATTTTCCCCATGGGCTTCTGCCTCTGCGAATGTGAGATAGGAGATTTCTCCGTCCTTCTGCCGGACTAAGATTTCTTTTCCATCATAGCAAAGCAGGGTATCCTCCGGCTTTGGCTCGCGTTTCCTGTACTCATTGTGATAAATATGTGGTTTAATATCCTGTATCATGTTCTCGTACCCTTTCTCAAAGAAAGCGCTGCAGACCGGCCGGTTTTGCCCGATCTGCAGCTCCTCCTTTTTGTATCGCTGCTGTGTTTTCTGCTTACATTCTATGTGTCTTATGATTTTTTCTCAGAACCGTAGGTCCCTTCGGTGGAGAATGTCACTTCCGTCACATGTTCCTTTATCTTTGACGCGGCGCGCCGTTTATTCAGCTCCTCCAAAAACAGATCTTCATCCAGAGGCAGCTCCACCGGACGGTTCAGCCAGCTGGACAAGTGCATGGCATTGGACAGCGTCAGTCCGTGGATCCCTTCCTGCCCGTCAGCCACCAAAGGCGTCCCGTGGAGAATCTTTCCCGCGAAGGCTTTCAAAACGCCGATATGCTGCTCATTCTGTCCGTCGGTCTCCACATCAATCCATTTTCCATCCGGTTTCTTAAATCCTTCTGTGGTTGTGAAGCAGTATTCCCTCTCGGAAACTTCCAGTTCATAGACGGAGAGCTTATTGTCTTCGCAGACCATCTTGGCCCGGTCCAGAGTGATCTCAAACCGGTTCGTGCCCGGGGCATCCCCGGTGGTGGTGATGAAGACACCTGTGGCGCCATTTGGGTATTCCAGATATGCGGTCACATCATCTTCCACTTCAATATCATGCCATTTTCCCTCATGGCAGAAGGCCTGAACTTTGTCTGGCATCCCGCAGATCCACTGAATCAAATCCAGATTATGGGGACACTGATTCAGCAAAACTCCGCCGCCTTCTCCGGCCCAGGTGGCCCGCCAGCCGCCGGAATTGTAATATGCCTGGGTCCGATACCAGTCCGTGATGATCCAGTTGACCCGCTTGATCTGTCCGTAGATTCCGCTCTTCACCAGTTCATGCATCTTGCGGTAAACATGGTTTGTCCTCTGGTTAAACATCATCGCGAAGACCAGATCTTTATGCTTCGCGGCTTCTTCATTCATCTCCCGCACCTGTTTCGTGTATACACCGGCCGGTTTTTCCGAAATGGCATGAAGTCCATGACGCATGGCCTCAATCACCAGGCGCGGATGATCATAATGCGGCACGGCGATCAAAACCGCGTCCACCGGTCCCTGCTCGATCAGCTCCTCCGCAGTCTCATAAATCGCTACAGTATCCGGCAGATTTTCCTTTGCCCATTGTCTTCTGGATTCCTTCAGATCCGCCACCGCCGTCAGCTCCATCTCCGGCACTTCTCCCTTTGCCACATTGGCGGCATGGCTGGTTCCCATATTTCCGATGCCGATGATGCCAAGTCTTACTTTATCCATGGTTCCGTATCCCCCTTATTTATAGCCCAGTGCGGCCACATTGTCATAACTCTTCTTCAAGCAGACAAATGGACTTTCCTGGCAGATGTCCTGTTCCACCAGAATATATTCGCAGTTCGTGCCTTCCAGTGTTTTCAGGATCGCTTTAAAGTTCATATTTCCTTCCAGCACGGGAGCCATGGTCTGTTCTCTCTTGATGATCGCCATATCCTTCAGATGAACGCATGGAATACGATCCTTCCATTTTTCAATGTACTGGCACACATCCACGCCGCCTGCCTGCATCCAGTAGGTATCCAGAGTAAAGCCCAGTTCATCCGGTGCGAATGCCTCTGCCAGATGATCCATATAGAACATTCCGTCCAATTTCTGGAATTCCAGGTTATGGTTGTGATACATCAAAAGCATGCCCGCATCTTTGATCATCCGGGCCGGTCCCATGTAATCCTGCGCGAAGTGGGACAGCCATTCCGGTGTCCGATACCGCTCCGGCATCATGCCGATTCCGATATACTTGCATCCCATGATCTCATGGTCACGGATGACATTCTCCGTATCATACAGAATACGGTTGGGATCGGTGTGGGTCAGAACAATCTTCAGCCCATGCTTATCGCAAAGCTCCCGCACCGTCTTCGGCGCGATGGAAGGACCGATGGCAGAGATCTGAACCGTCGTATACCCCATTTTTGCCACTTCTCCCAGAGAATAATCCAGGTCTTTTTCGTTCTGTGTATACAGCCGAAGCGTATACAGCTGTGCTCCCAAAATCATAAGTCAATACCTCCTAGATATATATATTACAGGTCAGCCCGCTCTCCCGCTTTTTCCGAAAAAAAGCCGGAAAGCAGCCTCCTGAATGATCCTTTTTTACCCCACACTCATTATACTTCTCACCCGCATAAATGGCAAGAAAAAAAGGCAGACAATCGATTTCATTCATGCGTTTCTCCTGCTCCGCATATAAAAATGTTGACATTTCCTGTACGATATGCTATTACTATAAATACAGTAAGTTAGTTTAAGCTAACTATCAAGCCGTTATTTACATACCGTTTGTATCGACCAGCAAAGGAGGTTTACATGAGTATCGTTATCATCGGAGGCAATGAGTGTATGGTTTGTCAGTACCAGGATATCTGTAAAAAGTTCGGGTGCAAGGCAAAAGTATTTGCAAAAAAACAGGGAATGCTGCGAAAAGACCTGGGGAATCCGGATCTTTTAATTTTATTTACCAATACGGTTTCCCACAAAATGGTCATCAGTGCGTCCCAGGAAGCAAAGAAGAAAAACATTCCCATTGCCCGTGTTCACACCAGCAGCGCCACCGCTTTGCATAACGTATTATCCGAGTATTCCTGTATACAGGCCTAACCCAGCCGCACGGCAGCCGCTTTCCATGCTTGCCGCTCGATGACCGTTGCCCGTCGGATGCCCGCTCGTGCAAGCACGGCGGTCGCCCTCCGGGCGTATCGCACAAAAAACAGGGGACCATGCAGATTTCCGCAGCATCCCCTGTTCCTTTTGTCAGGCAAACCGTCCTGATTGTCAGCAAATCTTATTCCCATTGGCAACCAGCTTAAACTGATATCCCAGCACTTCTGCGGCCCGTTTGCACATGAGCATTCTCTGAAGAAAGATTTCAAAGTAATCCATGACCGTACAGATGGCATCATCCAGCTCCAGATTCATCTGTATCACTTTTTTCTCCCGTTTGACTTCCAGCTTCACGGAAAGCGCCGCATAATTTACCCGGTCATGGATGTCAAAGTTGGCTGGAATGGGGTTTTGTACGCGGTTTCGCCGCACGTCCGTCTTATCGGCCAGAATCAGCGCCGCCGACACCACATCTATGGCCGTCCCCGTCTTTTCGTCATGATGGCCGATGGCCGTCACCACCGTCAAAATATCTTCCAGCGCCATACCCAGATCCTTTAAAATCGAATAGGCCAGAATCGCGCCATTGTGGGCATGGTCATGGCGGTTGATGCTGTTTCCGATGTCGTGCATGTATCCGGCTATTTTGCTCAGTTCCACTTCTTTTTCCGAGTAACCCAGTTCTTTCAGCAATTTGCCTGCTGTCTCTGCCACCTTTGCGGCATGTTTTTTGGAATGTTCCGTATATCCCAATTCATTCAGAACGGCGTTTCCCTTTTCAATTAATAGATTGATTTCTCGGTTTTTTCTTATCTTTTCATAGGTTACGGCAGTTTCTTTCGTCTCTTTTTTCATAACTGTTGCATCGTTCCTTCCAGGTCTGAAACAGGCAGGCTTTCTTCGTCTCGCCCAGCGCGTTCTCTGCCCATCGGCCAGACCATATTTTGTTCTTCTCACAGCCGTTTTATGGCATCGGCCGCCAGAGCGGACCGCTCACATTCTTCGGCCGTCAATGTAATCTGCCAGCACAGCGGACTTCCTTTCATATGCTGTGCGGCATAACTTAAACCGTTGGTTCTCTCATCCAAAAACGGGCGGTCAATCTGATTGGGATCCCCCAAAAGAATGATCTTGGTATCCTTTCCCGCCCTGGTGATGATGCCTTTGGCCTGATTGGGGGTCATATTCTGGGCCTCATCGATGATCAGATAGGTTCGCTCCAGGGAACGTCCGCGGATATAATTGAGCGCCTCCGTCTGAATCAGTCCCCGGGCAAAGATTTCTTCGATTTTCCCGTGCAGTTCCTCCTCATCCTGATACCGCTCCTCTTCGTTGGAATCAATGAGCTGCTCCAGATTATCCATGATCGGGCGCATGAGCGGGGAGATCTTTTCCTGCTCGGATCCCGGCAGAAAACCGATATCATCGTCAAACTGGGCATTGGGACGGCAGATCAGGATCCGCCGATACTCTCCGGACGGATGATTCAGGATCTTCTCCAGCCCCACCGCCAGCGAATAAAAGGTCTTGCTGGTACCTGCCATCCCCTTGACGATGACCAGGGGCGCCCTGCACGCAGGCTGCATCAGCGCTTCCTGCAAAAAATACTGGCCCACATTTCTGGGGGTGATGCCATAGGGGGAACTCTTCCGATATTCCAGCTTTTTAATCAGTCCGTGTTCCACCCGGCCAAGCTGGGTCTTTTTCAGAGACTGGTCCGACTTTATGATGACAAACTCATTTTCCGTGAGCTCGACGCGGCCGGGATTTCCCTGTTCATCTGTCTGATAAACATCCTCCACAGGTATCCCCTTTTTCTTAAATTCTTTGAACACCTCTTCGGGAGCAAACACTTCCGCCCTGCCGCTGTATGCTTTTTTGTCCGTGACCTGTTCCGTGAGAAAATCCTCTGCCCGTATCCCCAGCATCTGTGCTTTGATACGCAGCAAAATGTCCTTCGTCACCAGGATGACCTGCTCCTGCCGACTGTCCGCCAATCCCTTGCACACCTTTAAGATACGGTTATCCATCCGGTCTTCCGGAAGATCTTCCGGCAGGGTGACATTGACAAAGTTTTTCTCCACCCGCAGAAGACCTCCGTTTTCCAGCCGCACACCTTCCAGAAGATCTCCCTGAATCCGCAGCGACTCCAGCAGGCGGATGGCAGCCCTTGCATTGGCTCCTTTTTCTCCCTCCGCCTTTTTTAAGCCGTCCAATTCTTCCAGAACGGCCAGCGGAAGCACCACCTGATTGTCTTCAAAACTGGTCAGCGCATAGGGTGCCTGAATCAAAATGTTGGTATCCACGACATATATTTTTACCATGAGCATTCCCCTCTTTTCTGCTTTTTATCCCCTCTTTTTTCTGAGTATACCGCCCCTGTGTTATCTTTCTCCTACTGTTTCTGTAAAATCCGCGTTAATCCCGCCCATTGGACTTCTCATTGCTTTTTATCAAAAAGGGGATTCGCTGCCTGCTCGTACACGCACGGCAGCCGCTTTCCATGCTTGCCGCAGCTTATCACTCCAAAAAAGAACAGCCCTCTGCATGAGCTGTCCTTTCCATCCTGCGCTTCTTTCGCATCATCGGCGCAAATATCTGTATTTTTTCAATTCACGGTCTCTGCATCATTTTTCTCACTGCATATTTCACGAATTGATTCAATGCCGCCATAGCTGATACGAAAATGACTGCGATTATAATCTGTGTTCCCATCTTTCGTCTCCCTTCCCCGCCATGCGGGCCATATCCGATGACCATTTCAAACGTTATGGTAAATACGCTGCTCCTTAGATCCGTAAGGCCATTCTGGCAAAACAATGCTGCCGGAATAGTTTGAGTTAGTTTTGATTAGTATTAGCTAACTATCTTTAGTTTATCACATCCGGAATAAAAAGGCAAGCAGTGGTTGCAAAGAAAAAATTTTTATGGTATAGTAGGCATTGGCCATTATCATTCGTCTGCGTAGCTCAGCAGGATAGAGCGACCGCCTCCTAAGCGGTAGGTCGGGTGTTCGAATCACCTCGCGGACGCCAGAAAGCATCGCTGCAAGCCATTTTTGCTGGTTTGCAGCGTTTTTTTGTTTCTTCCGGCCTCCGCTCGTTTTGGGTCGGATCTGTACTTTCAATCTGGTACGCCATCCTCATTTCTGCTTCGTTCCGTTTCATTGCGTTTTCCTTTCTATTTCTGCTGTCAATCTATGTCGAAATATAAGTTTTATCGGTTATAACCGTTAAAAAACACTTCTGTTGCTTGAAAATCCAGTATATCCGTGATATTATAAGAACAACCCAAGAAGGGAGGCAGATCAATATGATTAAACGGGAAACCTATACGAGCCGTATCCGTCCTTTCATCGGAAACGACCTGGTAAAAGTCCTGACTGGTATCCGACGAAGCGGCAAGTCAGTCATGCTGGACCTGATTAAAGAGGAACTGTGCGCCTCCGGTGTGGACAGCAGCCAGTTCATCTCTATCAACTTTGAGAATATGAGCAACGCCCATCTCTGTACCGCCGTGGCACTCCATGATGAAATCATCCGCCGGGCTTCGGAAATCAAAGGCAAGGTCTATCTTTTCTTTGACGAAATACAGGAGGTGGACGCCTGGGAAAAATGTATCAATTCTTTTCGCGTGGAACTGGACTGCGATATTTACATCACCGGTTCCAATGCAAAGCTGCTTTCCGGCGAATTGGCGACCTAT
>DVJD01000088.1 GCA_018710785.1 Candidatus Fimimorpha excrementavium | reverse complement strand
AAGAGGAGCCAGTGCAGCCATGGAAAGTGGATAACAATGCGTCGCTGGGAGGATTCTGTGGATAATTGAGGAAAAATAAATTGGTATATATGAGAACCTGGTTTAAAATGTTTTATTCTTCAGCGCTGCCTTCATATGGTTTTGGTTGCCACATCACATGATCTGTGATAAGATGTATGTGAACCATCAAATCACTTCGGAGGAACAATATGATTCGTTTAGAACGCTATAATGTAATGAATTTCGAAAATGCCATGCGCGGCGCCAGAAATCCGATGAACAGCTGGGCCAGAAGTGACAGTTTCTATGACGAAGATGGGAAGTTTGTGTTCGGCCCCAATGATTTGGATCTTGCCAAGCGTCTGGCGCATGCTGGAAGCGACCACCGCAAATATCTGCGCATGGTATTTGTCTCTGTCGATATTACCGCTCCCCTTTACTGGTGGAAGGAATATGACACATATAAGATTGCCACTGTGGCAAATTCCACCAGTACCATGCATAAAATCACAAGCAAACCGTTTTCTCTGGAAGATTTTAGCTGTGATCACATGACTCCCGCCACTTTGGACTTTATGAAAACAATTGTGGAAAAGCTGGAAGAACTGCGTCTTTCCTATCTGGAAACCAAATCCAAGGAAATCTGGTATGATATCATTCAGCTCCTTCCTTCCAGCTACAATCAAATGCGGACCTGTACGTTTAATTATGAAACTTTGATCAATATTTACCGTGCAAGGAAGAATCATAAGCTGCAGGAATGGCATACTTTCTGTGATTGGATCCATACACTTCCCTATGCTGAGGATCTGATCACATTTGATCCTTCCAACTAAATCCGCTGCTTGTGATACGGAACGCCAAATCTCAATGATAAGGAGAAGTCGTTATGAGTAAATATATAATTACAACGGATAGCGCCAGTGATCTCCCAAAGGATTATGTAAAAAAGGAAAATTTATACATACAGCCCCTTTTTTATAATTTCGGTGATCAGGTATATGGCGGAAAAAATGATTTGGACTATAAGGTGTTTTATAACCGCATGCGTCAGGGAGAAATGCCCGTGACGAATGCCATTATCCCGGAAGAAATGACCAACGGGCTCCGCCCCTTCCTGAAAGAGGGATATGATATTCTGCATTTGGCATTTTCTTCCGGATTAAGTTCCACCTGTCAGAATGCCTTTCTGGCTGCCAAGGAACTGATGGAGGAATTTCCCGACCGTAAGATTACGGTAGTGGATACCTATGCCGCTTCCTTGGGCCAAGGACTTTTGGTTCACAAAGCGCTCCAATTGAAAAAGCAGGGAAAATCCATGGAAGAGGTGACACAATGGGTGGAAGATAACAGAGATCATCTTTGCCATCTCTTTACTGTAGACGATTTGTTCCACCTCCACAGAGGCGGACGTGTCTCAAAAACGGTAGCCGTCATCGGGACCATAGTCAATATCAAACCCGTACTCCACGTGGATAACGCCGGAGAACTGAAAATGCTGAAAACCGTTCGCGGCAGAAAAAAGTCCCTGATCAACCTGGTAGACCGCATGGAAATCCTTTGCAAAGGATATGAAGATCAAAATGATATCGTATTCATCAGTCATGGAGACTGCTTGGAAGATGCCCAGTTTGTGGCTGATCTGGTAAAGCAGCGTCTCGGTATTCAAAATTTTGTCATTGATTATGTCAGCCCAACGATCGGTGCCCATTCCGGCCCCGGTACCATCGCTCTATTCTTCATGGGAAAAGAAAAATAAAAAACTGCACAAAAAATCATCCTGATGTTTGTCTTTCAATGAGCAAACATCAGGATGATTTTTTACCTCCAGTTTTCCTCGTTCAGTTTTTCCCGGTGCTTCCATGTCCGCCGCGGTCCGGATTCTTTAGCTGCTCCACTTCGCAGAAAGTCAGAGGCGGTTGATGTTCCATAATCCGGAATTGACAGATACGGTCGTTGACACGGATCGTGGTGTCACGAAGCGCATAAGCTGGCATAAACCACTGATCATTGTCCCCGCAGTAGGTCTCGTCAATCACTCCCATATGGTTCGTCTGGATGATTCCAAAGTTTTTAAACGTAGAACTTCTGGGTACCACATGGGCCTCATATCCCTTTGGCAATTCCATTCCGATTCCCAGCGGGATCAGCTTAAATTCTCCGGCCTTCATGGTCACTTCTTCCGCCGCCCGCAGGTCAATCCAGTCGGATTTTCCCCCGATATAGCAGAGTTTTTCAATTTTATCAGAAAAATATTTAATCTTAATCTCTTGCATGCAGTACTATCTCGCCGGTTTCCAAAGTTTTTTTCACATCAATGACTCTCTGGTTGCGGCTCCCTTTCCACTTCAATGTATTTTCTTTTTGCTTTTGTATGAATCTCCCATCCACAATCACATCTATGAGGGAAATAAACGGCAGATCTCTGATCTCCTCCCAAAGATATCCCGTATACAGCCAGATGGTTTTTTCCGGATAGGCTTCTTTCACTTCTTCCATCAAAGCCCCGACCGCATCCCGGTTGGCCGGATGAAGAGGATCCCCGCCGCTGAATGTGATACCGGAGATGTAATCATGGGAAAGTTCCTCAAAGATTTCCGCCTTTTCCGCATCAGTAAACGGCAAGCCTCCATTGACATCCCAGGTGATGGGGTTATGGCATCCAGGACATCCGTGGCTGCATCCGGCTACCCATAACACCACCCGCAGGCCGTCCCCGTTTAGCATGTCATCCTTTGTAATGTTGTGATAATTCATTGCTACATACTTTTCCTCTCTTTTATTTCCGCCATTTTGGCATCATTCAGGCGGGTATCCCCCTTGACCCTGGAGTAGGAAAGATAACCATTCATTCGGTCGATCTTCGTCAGGTTCTTGCTGCCGCAGACCGGGCACACATCCATCTCCAGCTCCTCATGGCCGCAGTCGTCGCAGTAAGCCAGGGACAAATTCACCCCTTCATAGAATCCCATTTTCATGGCACGGCGAATCAGAGATTTGATGGCTTCCATATTATAATCGATGGGATATTTCACATACTGGATCTTTCCGCCGTTTGACAGTTCCCAGAACCGATATTCCAGATTCTGCTTCTGAATCGGCGTGATGTCTTCTGTCACATGGCAGTGGAATCCGTTGCTGACATATTCACGGTCAGAAACATTCTCCACAATCCCGTATTTTTCGCGGAACTGCTTTACCTGAAGACCGCAGAGATTTTCTGCCGGTGTGGCATAAATGGCATACAGACGGCCGTCCTCTTCCTTAAACTGTTCAATTTTTTCATTGATATGCTTCAAAACATCCAGGGCAAACTGACCGTCTTCCACCAGGCTCTTTCCGTTGTACAGTCTCTGCAGCTCATTCAGCGCCGTGATTCCAAAGGATGCCGTCGCCGTCTTCAGAATCGGTTTAATTTTATCATTCATCTTCAGATGACCGCCATAGAAACCGCCCTCGCAGTAAGCGATCGGGTTGGTGGAGGCCTTCATCTCGCCCAGGTAATCATACGTGCGCAGATGCAGCCGACGGATCAGTTCCAGATAATAGTCCAAAACTTCATAGAAGTCTTTGCCCGCCTGACGGGATTTTGCCAAAATCATGGGCAGGTGGAGGCTGACAACACCGATATTGAAGCGGCCCACAAATACAGGACGGTCGTTTCCATCTGCCGGATGAAGGCCTCCTCTTTCATACCATGGGGAAAGAAATGCTCGGCATCCCATGGGGCTGATGATTTCCCCGTATTTTTTATACATGGAGGCAATATATCCCTCTCCAGTCAAGCTGAGCCAGTCGGGATACATGGTCTTGGATGAACAGCGGATTCCTTCCTCAAATACATCCTCCAACTCTTTTCCCGGACCATGGAGATTTTCATCATACAGAAATACAACTTTCGGGAACAGCACCGGCTTCTTATGTCCGGCTTTTCCCTGCCCTTCCCTTCTAACCTCCAGCATCTTTTTGGATGCCATCTTTGCAAAACGACCGGTTCCCGTTCCGATGGTTACGGTGATAAAGGGATAATCGCCCCGGCTGGAAGCCACGGTATTGAATTTATACTCCCATCCCTGGAAACCCTGCTTAAATTCATACTCCACATCCTTGTATGCTTCTTCTTCTGCCCGTCCCTTTGAAACTCCCAAATCCAAATATTTTTTCAGATGCTTTGCGTAGGATTTTTCTGCATACGGCTCCAGAATCAGATCCGCGCTGGGAACCGTAAAACCGCCGTACTGCTGGCTGGCAGCGCTTAAAACGATATCGCCGATAACGTCAAATGCCACATCCAGGGTCTTGGGTTCATTGTACCAGAGATTTCCCATCTCAAATCCGCCGCTCAACACTTCCTTGACGTTGAACAGGCAGCAGTTCATGGTATCCCGGCGGGCAGACATATCATGGATATAAATGTATCCTTCCCTGGCCGCCTGAAGCTCCTCCACGGTGAGGAAAAATTTCTGGTACAGGGACTTATTCAGCTCATTGAAAATCAAGCTTCGTTTCGTGGATACCAGGGCGCTGTCGGAATTGGAATTTTCCTTATCTCCGATGTACATGATGGACTGACTCTTTTTATAGACTTCATCCAGCATCTGAACAAAATCCTGCTTATAATTTCTATAATCACGATAGCTCTTGGCAACCAGAGGATTGACTTTTTCCAGCGCTCCTTCCACCACATTATGCATTTCCGGAATCGGAACTTCCTTAATTCCCATCTGCTGTATCTTTTCTTCCACAAATTTACAGATAAACTTGGTTTCCTGATCCGTAAACTTGATTAAAGCGCGATATGCGGATTTATTGACAGCGACAATGATTTTCTGAACATTGAAGTCTTCTTTTGTTCCGTCTTTCTTTATCACTTTGACATCTTTCAAATCTGCCATATGAGTTCCTCCTTGCAAGTATTTGTAAACCCCGTATGATATAAAATTCTACACATCAGCGGTAACTTTTCCTATCATACCACCCAGAATTTGAGAAGTCAATACAAGATATGGTGTCCTCAAAATCGAGAACACCATATTTTGTGTCAAAAACCCTTATTTTATCAGGCTTTCCATTTTTACATTTTTTTCGTGTATTGAAATAAAAACATGCCCATCAGCATTTATACTTTTACGGCTGTCCTGTAAAGATTTGTGCCAGAGGAGATTCGGGCGGCAAAATCAAAGTTTTGCTTCCTCCTGTCATGGACTCCCTGGCAGCATCCAGTGCACGCACAAAGGTATAAAAATCCTGCCTCGTCTCATCGGAGTATGCCTCTGCCAAAATCCGCATATATTCCGCCTCGCCTTCTGCCTCAATCCGGGCAGCCTGCGCCTTTGCATCTGAAAGTTTAATGGCCACCTCCTTGTCCGTCTGATTCTGCAGTACCTGTGCCTCTGCATTTCCCTCAGCCGTATACTGCGCTGCAATTTTATCCCTCTCGGAAATCATACGTTCATAAACTGCATTTTTATTGTCCGAGGGAAGATCCAGCTGCTTGGTTTCCACAGAAATCAACTCCACCCCGTATTGATCCATGGTATCGCCAATATTATCCATGATTGTGTTGGACAGTTCCCCGTCTCTTCCATTGATCACTTCCGTTTGGGTCAGACTGCTGATGACATTCTTCATGGAATTATAAACGACCGTGTTGATCCTGCTTTCCGCATTGCTGACCGAATAATTCAGTGTCTGGGAAAACTTCAAAGGATCCGTGATTCTCCACAGCACATAACTGTCGGCAATCATTGTTTTCTTATCTTTCGTAATCACATCGGAGGATGCCATATCAAATAATAAAATCTCTTTGGGAAGAGTAACGGTATCCTCCAAAAAAGGGATCTTAAAGTGAAGGCCTGCTGTACCGATTACCCGGTCCACTTTTCCAAACTGACGCACAAGATGATATTCATTCTCTTCCACTACGACAGCAGAAGAGT
Organism: Candidatus Fimimorpha excrementavium; assembly: GCA_018710785.1. Lineage (GTDB taxonomy): Bacteria > Bacillota > Clostridia > Lachnospirales > Lachnospiraceae > Fimimorpha > Fimimorpha excrementavium. The sequence goes on along the minus strand of DVJD01000088.1, from coordinate 24,489 downwards.
ATCCTACCGCCACAAAAGCCACCGCAACCAAAGCAGAAACAATCCCAATAATTTTCTTTTTCATAGTAACCTCTTATTCCTTTTGATAGCAAGATTCTTTTCTTTTTTAACATCTGAACCCATTTATGAATTTTCTCCTGATGCCTCTGTCTCACCGACCTCCGATTTGGCCTCCGTCTGTGCGCCGCTTTCTGTGCTAAATGGCTCCAGCGGCAGAATGGTATTCATATTCACATTGCTCCCATTGATGATCACTTTCATATCCGGCAGTACATCTTCCATGGCCTCGTAAAACATGCGTTGTTTTGTAATCTCCGGATTTTTCAGATATTGTTCATACATGGCGTTGAAACGGGCAACTTCGCTGTTTGCCTCATTGATACGGGCCTGTTTTTTTGACTCCGCTTCCTGCAGAATCTTATCTGCTTCCGCCTCTGCCTCTGGAATTTTTTCGTTCTGATATTTGTTTGCATTGTTCAGAGCCGTTTCTTTTCCCTGCTTAGCCGTCTCCACTGCCTTAAATGCTTCCATGACTTCTGTGGTAGGCGGCTGGGAATCCTGGATCGAAATATTGATCAGCTGAAGTCCGATATCCTGATTTTCCAACTGTTTGATGATGGCATCTTTGATAGTGTTCTGGATTTCCACTTTTCCCGTCGTCAGAACACTGTCCACATCATAGCTGCCAATCACATTTCTAATGCAGCTCTGAGCCACATTTTTCAGAATCAGTTCCGGATCTTCGGACGCATACACTGCCTTCACCGGATCGGCCACTTTATATTCCACAAAGAAATCCACATTAACAAAATTATAATCTGAAGTAATCATCAGAGACTCCTCTTCCGTCATCTCCTTTTCCTCAGTGGAATCCTGGCTATATCCAATCGGAAATCCCTGAATCGTTGTATTGACTTTTTCCACCTTCTGAATCAAAGGCAGTTTAAAATGCAGTCCGGGTTCCTTCTGCGATGCCGGTGCTCCAAATGTCGTCACAACTGCTTCTTCCTGTTCCGTAATCGTATACGTACTGTCAAAAGCCGCCGCTGCCACAATAGCTGCCGCCGCCACTCCAATGGCAGCTTTTTTTACGATCCGCAGTGTTTTTTCCTGTTTTGGATCCATCATCATCTCACTTTACCATACCTTTCCCTAGACATCCTTCTGATATCTTCGTTACTTTTTCAAACTCCTGCAAAGCTCCGCAAATTCATCCACCATCTCCGCAAATGCCTGCAAACTTTCTTCCCAAAATGCCTGATCTGTCACGTCAATTCCCGCCATGGCGGCTACCTCTTCGATGGTATGATCCGTGGTCGCCTTCAGCAAATTACGATATTTCGGCACAAAATCAGCCCCTTCTTTTTCAAACTGCCTGTAAAGCCCCATGGCAAACAACCCGCCGAATGCATACGGAAAATTGTAAAAGCTTAGACTTTCCGAATAATAATGCCCTTTGCATGCCCACATATAGGGATGCATATAATCGGGATCCAGGCCGTCGCCATAGGCTTCCTTCTGCGCTTCCAGCATGATTTTTTTCAAATCTTCCGGCATCAGACGGCGATCTTTACATTCCTCAAATACGCGGCTTTCAAACAGATATCTGGAATAAATATCACAGGTGATCTGTGCTGTATTCATCAGAAGACTTTCCAAAAGAGCCAGTTTTTCTTTTCCTTCTGCTTTTCCTATGGCCAGTTTTGTAATATGGGTTTCATTGAATGTGGAAGCGGTCTCTGCCAAAGGCATCGGATAGTCCTGATTCAGAATCCGGTTATTCTCAATCATCATGCCGTGGTAGGCATGGCCCAGTTCATGTGCCAGCGTATCCACAGCGCCAAAGGTATAGTCATAGTTGGTTAAAATACGGCTCTGCTTTAAAAATCCAACGTTGCAGCAGAATGCGCCGCCGACTTTTCCCTCTCTGGGAAGAAAATCGATCCAATGCTCATTGAATGCTTCATCCATCATATCCGCCATATCATCGGAAAACGCCCGGAAACTCTCCACCAGATAGGCATGGGCATCCTCAATGCTGTAGCGTTTCTCCATGCCGCCCACAGGCGCAAACAGATCATACCAGGGAAGTCCATTGTCATGGCCGAGCAGTTCTGCCTTGGCCCTCATATACTCGTGGAATTTTGGCATATACTTCCGCATGGCCGACAACATGGCATCCAAGGTCTGTCTGCTCATATTGGATTCTTCCAAGGTCATGGCCAGAGGCGATTCATAGCCGCGGGCTTCGCAGAGCATATTGACCTGAGATTTAATGCTGTTCAGGGAAAACGCGATGGAATCGGCTATTTTTTCATACGCCTTCAATTCCGCCTCATAAGCTTCTTTTCTGACCGACGCGTCTTTGTCATAGGCCAGATTTCTGACAGCCGAGAGGGTGATGGCTTCTCCCTTATAGTCCACCTTCACGGTGGAAGTCAGATATTCAAACAGCTGATTCCATGCGGCCCCTCCGCTCAAGTTCATCTTGGCAATCATCTCTTCCATCTCTTCGGAAAACAGATGGCTGACCTGCTTTTTATTCTTCAGAAGCAAAAAGCGGTAATCCGTCAATTTTTCATCGGACGCGATGACTTCCTCCAGGTTTGGAATCTGAGCCATGTATTTCTGAATGGCCACCAGACTCTTTGTCGCTCCGGCCTCCTTTTTCATAATCTGTGCCATGTAGGCATTGGTCTGGCTGTCGGTCGTGTCGGCGGACTGGCGCAGACTCGTATAGATCCCCAGGCGCATCCAATGGGACGTAAAGGCTTCCTGTGCTTCCACCAGGCACAAAAGCGCATCCTTCGCCTCCATTGTTTTTGCCCGCTGCAGGCTGGCTTCCAGATTTTCCGCCAATCGGTCCATTTCTTCCAGATCCTTTTGATAGGCCGGATCTTCGTATCCCTTATAAAACGCATCCAATGACCATTCTGTACTGACTGCTTCCTTCATGTTATCGTTTACCTCCAATTTTCTGATTTCTAAGCGCCCGGAACATCTGGTGCCGTCACGCTTACTCTCTGTTTAGTATTTCCATAAACTCTTCCCCTGTAATCGTCTCCTGTTCCAGCAGATACTGGGAAAGTTCATTTAACTTCTGCATATTGCCCTTTAAAATTTCAATGGCCTTTTCATGGGCCGAACGGATAATGGAGAGAACTTCCTCATCCACCTTTCCCGCCGATTCATCAGAACAGGTCAGAGAGGTATCGGCACTCAAATACGGATTGTTGACCGTTTCCAATGCCATCATATCAAAGTTTTTGCTCATTCCAAATCGGGTCACCATGGCTCTGGCAATCTTTGTGGCCTGTTCAATATCATTGGACGCCCCTGTCGTAAACGTACCAAAGATCAGTTCTTCCGCCGCACGGCCGCCGGTCAGCGTTGCCACTTTATTGAAGGCTTCTTCCTTTGTCATCAGAGCCTTTTCCTCTTCATCCACCTGCATGGTATATCCCAAAGCGCCGGATGTACGGGGAACGATGGTGATCTTGTGGACGGGCGCCGATTCCGTCTGCTTTGCCGCCACCAGCGCATGACCGATCTCATGGTAGGCCACAATCTGCTTTTCCCTTGGGGAAATCACAGCATTCTTTCTCTGGTAACCGGCGATGACCACTTCCACGCTTTCCTCCAGATCTCCCTGGGACACCACTTTCCTGTCATTGCGGACGGCCCGCAGAGCCGCTTCATTGACGATATTGGCCAGCTCCGCCCCCGATGCCCCGGCAGTGGCCCTGGCGATGGCTTTGAAATCCACCGTGGAATCCAGTTTCACCTTCCTGCCATGGACGCGAAGGATGGCTTCACGGCCAGCCAGATCCGGCAGTTCCACAGGAATCCTGCGGTCAAAACGACCCGGACGCAGGAGCGCCTTATCCAGAGATTCCGGCCGGTTGGTGGCAGCCAGAATGATGACGCCCTTTCTCCCGTCAAAACCGTCCATCTCCGTCAAAAGCTGATTCAGCGTCTGCTCCCGTTCATCGTTTCCGGAAAACCCGCTGCCGTCTCTCTTCTTTCCGATGGTATCAATTTCATCGATAAACACAATACAGGGAGCCTTATCATTGGCCTGTTTAAACAGGTCACGCACTTTTGCTGCTCCCATGCCGACAAACATCTCCACAAATTCCGATCCGGAAATGGAGAAAAACGGCACATTGGCCTCCCCGGCCACCGCCTTCGCCAACAGGGTTTTACCGGTTCCCGGCGGGCCGACCAAAAGGGCGCCTTTGGGCATGGAAGCGCCGATCTCCGCATATTTTCCGGGGTTATGAAGAAAATCCACGATCTCGGTCAGAGCTTCTTTGGCCTCATCCTCCCCCGCCACATCTTTGAACTTGATGCCGTCGGTGGCCTGGACATAAATCTTGGCATTACTCTTCCCAAAGGACATGGCATTTCCCATGCCGCCTCCCATTTTCTTTGTCATCCGGTTAATGAGAAAGGTTCCCAAAACCACGAGGATAATGATCGGTCCAAAGAAACTGAGAAGACTCATCAGCCACGATGGTCTCGTCGGTATGGTTTTTGTATAATCCACCCCGTGCGTTTCCAGACGCTCCATGAGATCGGGGTCATCCATTCTTCCTGTCACATAGACTTCCGATACATTATTATTTCCATCGGTATCGCTTTTCAATGCGAAAGCGATCTGATCCTCCTGCACTTCCACGATGGCAACCTGGTTATCATTTGTCAACTGCACAAAATCACTGTAAGACACTTCTTTCGTCTTCGTTCCAAAAACGGAGGATACAATGATATTCAGTACAATGACGACAGCCAGAACAATGAGGTAATAAAAAATAAATGGTTTTTTATTTGCTGGTTTCTGCATCCTGTACCTCCACAATTTATTCCATTTGACAGTACAGCACATTTAAAAAATGCCAAACTACCAAGTCTCTTCACCCATTAAATTTACCTGAAACATCTGACAAAGTCAATTGCTTTCATGGAATATTTAGAATCTTTTCACACATGGTTAAAGAAATGGACCGAACAAAACAGGCGGTTGTCTGGTTCGGTCCATTTCCTTTCCCATCGGATATTTTTATGCATACAGAGGATATTTATCCGTCAACGTTTTTACCAGCTCCATGGCTCTGGTCTGATTTTTATTGACATCGCTCACCACCAGGGAAATCGCTTCCGCAATGATATCCATATCCGGTTCCTTCATACCCCGTGTCGTGACAGCCGCCGTCCCCAGACGAATTCCGCTGGTGACAAACGGAGAAGCCGGATCGTTTGGAATCGTATTTTTATTGCAGGTAATATTGGCCGCATCCAAAATATGCTCCGCTTCTTTCCCTGTAATATGTTTATTTAAGAGACTGACAAGCATCAGATGGTTATCTGTCCCCCCTGACACCAGATCAAATCCGCGGTCCATAAGTCCCTTTGCCAGAGCCTGGGCATTCTTTATGATCTGGCTGCCATATTCGCGGAAGGAAGGATCCAGCGCCTCTTTGAAGCAGACGGCTTTTGCGGCGATGACATGCATCAGCGGGCCTCCCTGGATTCCGGGGAAAATCGCTTTATTGAAATTATATTTCTTATTCACAGCCTCGCTGGATAGGATCATCCCGCCCCTGGGACCCCGGAGAGTCTTGTGGGTGGTGGTCGTCGTCACGTCTGCATAGGGAATCGGGCTCATGTGCAGACCGGCCGCCACCAGTCCGGCGATATGCGCCATATCCACCATCAGGACAGCGCCCACTTCATCGGCTATCTCACGGAACTTTTTAAAATCAATGGCTCTCGGATACGCGCTGGCACCGGCCACAATCATCTTCGGGCGGCACTCCAGAGCAATTTTTCTGACTTCCTCATAGTCAATATATCCTTCCGGTGTGATTCCGTAGGGAACTGCATGAAAATATTTTCCTGACATATTCACCGGGCTTCCGTGGGTCAGATGGCCGCCCATATCCAGGCTCATCCCCATGAAGGTATCCCCGGGATTCATAACCGCAAAAAACACTGCCATATTGGCCTGGGCGCCGGAATGGGGCTGCACGTTGACGTACTCACAGCCAAACAGTTTTTTTGCCCGTTCCCTGGCCAGATCTTCCACCACGTCCACGTACTCACAGCCGCCGTAGTATCGTTTTCCCGGATACCCTTCCGCATATTTATTGGTCAGAGGGCTTCCCATGGCTTCCATGACTGCTTTGCTTACAAAATTTTCCGACGCAATCAGCTCGATATGATCTCTCTGCCGGTTCAGCTCCGCTTCCATGGCCTTTGCCAGTTCCGGATCGTAACTTTCCATTGTTTCAAACTGGTACATCATCATTCCTCCATCCTTTTTCATCTGAACTGCCGCAATATGTGCAATCAATTTAGCCAAGTATATCACTAAATTTTGAAAAAGTCTACCGTCTTTTTCCTCTGTCCGTCTTCTTCCCGCTTCTCCCGGACCTGGCAGAGGCTCTTCTTTTTTCTTCCCGCCCCTTTTTGGGTTTTACCGGCCGGATCAGACATTTGGGACCGTAACCGATCAGATCGGTTCTGCCTGCCTTTCTCAGCGCTTCCTCCACCAAATCATACAGCTTGGGATCCCTGTACTGTATTAACGCCCTCTGCATGGCCTTTTCATGCGGATTGACGGGCACATAAACCGGTTCCATGTTTCTCGGATCCAGACCGGTATAGTACATGCAGGTGGAAATGGTGGAGGGAGTGGGATAGAAATCCTGCACCTGCTCCGGCATATACCCCAGATCCCGCAGATATTCCGCCAGTTCCACAGCCTCTTTCAGGGTGGAACCGGGATGGGATGACATCAGATAGGGAACGAGATACTGTTTTTTTCCTTCCTGTTTATTGATGGTCTGGTAGCGTTTGACAAAAGCCTGATAGACACGGTTTTCCGGTTTTCCCATCCGTTTCAGGACAGCCTGGGAGATGTGTTCCGGCGCCACCTTCAGCTGGCCGCTGACGTGATACTCACACAGTTCCCGGATAAACGATGGATCCGGGTCAGCCATGACATAATCAAAGCGGATGCCGGAACGGATGAAAACTTTTTTTACCTTCGGAATCTCACGGAGCTTTCTGAGCAGATTCCTGTAATCCGTGTGATCCACCACCAGATTTTTGCATGGTTTTGGAAACAGGCACTGTTTATTGATGCAGGCCCCTTTGGTCAGCTGCTTGTCACAGGCCGGCCGCCGAAAGTTGGCTGTGGGACCGCCCACATCATGGATATACCCCTTAAACTGCGGATCTTCCGTCATCTGTCTTGCCTCTTTGATAATGGATTCGTGGCTTCTGGTCTGTATAATCCTGCCCTGGTGAAAGGTCAGCGCGCAGAAGCTGCATCCCCCAAAGCATCCCCGGTTGCTGATCAGACTGAACTTGATCTCGGCAATGGCCGGTACGCCTCCCTGCTTTTCATAGGAGGGATGGTACGTCCGCATATAGGGCAGATCGTAGACATCATCCATCTCCATCTGGGTCAGCGGCTTGGACGGAGGATTCTGCACCACATACAAATGATCCGAATACGGTTCCACCAGCCGCTTTCCGGAGAAAGGATCCGTATTGCAGTACTGGGTATAAAAACTTTTGGCATAATTCTTTTTATCCTTCAGAAGTTCTTCATAGGAGGGAAGCATCTGGGCGTCATAGACACAGTCCAGGGTTTTGGTGCGAAACACCGTCCCATCGATGAATGTGATATCTTTTGCCTCGATGCCGCTGTCCAGCGCATCGGCGATTTCCACGATGGACCGCTCCCCCATTCCGTAGGAAATCAGATCTGCCTGGGAATCCAGAAGGATGGAACGTTTCAGCTTATCTGACCAATAGTCATAATGGGCCAGTCTTCGAAGGCTGGCTTCAATCCCGCCTATGATGATCGGAACATCTTTGTATACCCGGCGGATATAATTGCAGTATACCACCACAGCATAATCCGGCCGTTTGCCGATGACTCCGCCCGGTGTATAGGCATCGCTCTTTCTCCGTTTCTTGGAAACTGAGTAATGATTCACCATGGAATCCATATTTCCTCCCGACACCAGAAAGCCCAGTCTCGGACGGCCAAATTCCCGGATCACCCGGTCATCCTTCCAGTCCGGCTGCGCCAGTATCGCCACACGGTACCCGCGGGATTCCAGCACGCGGCTGATGATGGCAGGTCCAAAAGAAGGATGATCCACATAGGCATCCCCTATCACGTATACAAAATCCGGCTGTTCCCAGCCGCGCGCCTCCATTTCCTCCCGGTTTACCGGCAAAAAACCATTCCTATCCATTATCAAATCCCCTGTTTCTTCCTTGCCGCCAACAGTACATGTTCCGCCAGCACCGATGTGGTCACAGCCCCCACTCCTCCCGGCACCGGTGTCGCCAGGGAGGCCGCAGAAGAAATGGATTCCAGATCCACATCTCCGCACAGATTTCCGTCCTCCATCACATGAATTCCCACATCGATGACGACGGCACCCTGTCCCACATATTTCCTGTCAATCATCTTTGGCTGACCGGCGGCTGCAATCAAAATCTCTGCATTTTGACAGACCTCTTCCAGCTGCTTCGTCTTTGTGTGGCAAACCGTAACTGTGGCATTTTCTTTCATAAGAAGCATAGCCAGAGGTTTTCCGATCACCAGACTTCTCCCCACTACGACGGCCCTCTTTCCGCTTATTTCCACCCCGGAATAGTGAAGCATTTTCATCACCGCTTCCGCTGTACACGGGGCATATCCTCCGGGGAGTCCGGCATAAACATGGGCCATGTTCACCGGACTGATCCCATCCATATCTTTTTGCGGGTCGATCCTTCTCTCAATCATCGCTCCGTCCAGCTGCGGCGGAAGAGGACGCAGAAGCAGAATTCCATCCACATCCGGATCCCCATTGATACGGTCAAAGGTCTCCAGAAACGCCTCCTGTGATACCTGTTCTTCCATCACAGAAACCGTATGGCGGATCCCCACCTTCTCCATCCGCTTTATGGCCCCTCTCTCGTATGAAAGATCATCCGGCCGCTCTCCCACCCGGATAATCGCCAGGTGAGGCGGCCGCATCCCCGTCTTTTCTATCGTTTCCGATATTTCTCTGCTGATTGCCGCAGCCACAGAAGCCCCTTTTATGAATTCCATCATTTCCTCACTTTCTGATCCCTGCGAATCGTCTTTCGCACACTGGCATAAATCCGGTCCGCCTTCTCCGTTCCTTCTTCCAGCATCCCTTCCGCCTGATCTTCCAGCCGTTTCGCCGTCTCTCTGTCTTCCATCATATTGGTATTGATAAACACATTCATGGAAGCCGAAAGAAGCGTGCTTCTCGCGTACTGAACTGCGACCCCGATATCACTGATGGCCAATCTGGATCCAATCTTCTCCATGACTTCCAGCAAGTGCAGAAGTTCCAGCGTTTTTTCCATCATCTCCATGGGGACAATACTCGCCTCATAAAGCCCGGCTTCCATCACTTCCCTGCGATGGCGGCGTTCCTCCTGTGTCTCTTTCGGCAGGCGGTATGCCCTGGAAACCGGTTCAAATGCACTGGCATCCCGGTTAATCAAATCCAAAAATTCCAAGCGAAGGGCAGACAATCGCTTTTCCATTTCCGCGGCCTGACTTTCCACCTGTGCGTATGCTTTCTTTCCGATGGTCAGGTTCGCCACCATACTCCCCAGCGCCGCCGCCATACTGCCTCCCAGCGCCGCCGCGCCGCCTCCGCCCGGCACGGATGATTTGGAGGCCAGCGCCTCCATAAATTGATCGACTGATTTATGATACATAGCTTTCTCCGATTTCCTTTCTGTCTTTCCATTTTATCCATATCATGAAAATTCCATATCCCAGAATTCCACCGATTGTATTATGTACAATATCGTCCAATTCAAACAAACCGCGCTTCGTTATGAACTGCACGCATTCAATCATCAGCGTAAAACCCAGGCTGGCGAGCAGAACGCAGGAAAACGAACGCATCTCTTTCCATATATACGGTATCAAAAATCCCCAGGGGAGAAACATGACAATATTGCCGACAATCTGCAGCAGACTGCCCGCACTTCCTTCACGGACCGCGTCGTGTGACCAGAATAGGGAGAAATTCCATTGATGATAGGGCATCGGATCCCGATTCAGCAGAGTAACCCCTGCCACCATGGCCATATAGAACGAAAGCGTTCCCAATCGGACCGTCCGATCCGTATCGTACCGTCCCCTTGTCTTCATACCGAAAATGAAAAGCATCCCCGTCAAAAGCAAAAGAAAAACAAGTGTCCATTCTGTCGTAGAGAACCGAAATTCCCTCTGTAAAAAACTTAATATCAAATACCAACTGATCTTCATATGCACGCTCCTGTCGTATGTGTCCTACTGCCGTTTAGCCCATACTTCACGTTACAGGTCACTGCTATTTTAAACGATAACAAAGCATTTGTCAAAAAACTTCATGAAATATTAAGAAAAGAAAGAAGGCATCCCAACAATCCGTTTTGCCCGTTTTCCTTCCATCCATTGTGAAAAGGAAAACAAAGCCAACTGTTCGGACACCTTCGTACCTAAAACCTATTATGCTTGATAGTGATATGTGGTGACAATCTTGGAAACGAGTTCTTTGATATTATCCGCATTTTGATTGCACGCATCTTTCAGCTCTGTAAGGGACAGCATAAATTTTTCTTCATCCATCTCAATGGGCTTGCCGATATGAATCATCTTATTCTCCGTATCCTGCATTCCTTCTTCCGCCATCAAAAGCTCTTCATACAGCTTTTCTCCCGGGCGAAGGCCTGTATACTGAATCATCATGTCCACATTGGGCGTATATCCGGACAGACGGATCAAATTTTTCGCAAGATCATCGATCTTTACCGGTTCACCCATATCCAGGATAAAAATCTCTCCTCCTTTGGCATACGCGCCTGCCTGCAGGACAAGGGATACCGCCTCCGGTATGGTCATGAAATACCGGATGATATCCGGATGCGTGACCGTAACCGGTCCTCCTTCCTTAATCTGACGTTTAAAAAGAGGAATTACACTTCCGTTGCTTCCCAAGACATTTCCAAAGCGGACTGCCACAAACTCGGTATCAAAATGTTTGTTCAATGTCTGTACGATCATTTCGCACATACGCTTGGAAGCTCCCATGATATTCGTCGGATTGACTGCTTTATCTGTGGAAATCAGAACAAAACGCTTTACACCGTTTCGCCCTGCCGCCAGCGCAGTGTTATACGTTCCAAACACGTTATTCTTAATCGCCTCATTGGGACTGGCTTCCATCAGCGGAACATGTTTGTGGGCGGCCGCATGATACACGATATCCGGATGATAAGTGTCAAAGATATCATCAATTCTCTTGATATCGCGCACCGAACCGATCAGGGCCAAAATTTCCAATTCTCCCGCTTCAATCTCATTCTTATAATGGCGTTTCAGCTCCTGTTCGATATCATAGGCATTATTCTCGTAAATATCAAATATGATCAGTTTTTTGGGGCGGTGGCTTGCAATCTGACGGCAAAGCTCACTTCCGATACTTCCTCCTCCGCCGGTTACCATAACCACCTGATTCTGAACATAGCCGAGAATCTCATCCAAATTGACTTTGATCTGATCTCTTCCAAGAAGATCCTCGATCTCCACTTCCCGCAGCTGATTGACACTGACTTCTCCCTTGACCATCTGATACAAGCCCGGCACAGTCATCAGTTTACAATCCGCCATCTTACAGATCTGAAGAATGTCCCTTTTTTGTTCTGTCGTTGCAGTTGGAATGGCTAAAATAATATTGTGAATCTTATAGCGCTCCACATTCTTTAAAATGGTCTCCCGATTGCCCACAATGGGAATGCCTTCCAGACGGCGGCCATGTTTATTCGGGTTATCATCAATGAAACAGCAGACCCGATTGTCCAACTGATTGCTGTTGATCAGCTCCCTGGCAATGGTTCTTCCCGCTTCACCGGCGCCGATGATCATTGTGTTGGACAGTTTATCGGCTGAAAAATACTGATTGTTTCTTCTATATATAAAGCGGACAAAGCGATACGAAAACCGGACACCAATCAGCAGACAGTACTCCAACATAATACCGACCACATAATACGATATCGGCATCCTTGTTCCAAACAAAAGCGTACCGATCACCTGAAAAATACTGATCATTATGACAGCCAGCGTGATTCTTCCCAGTTCACTGATGCTGGCGAACTTCCATATACTGTGATACAGACGGCACGCGTAAAATACCAGAATACTATACACGGTATGAATCGGCGCATAACGGATAAAATGATTCAAATATTCCGCCGGAATCTGGGTATAGCGGAAATCAAACCGTACCATAAGCGCGATAAAAAATGATACATTGACAATTACAATATCAATTAACATCAAAATCAGCGCCCTCGTAATCCATGAGTGGTCTTCCGAAAAATTACCATTACTTACTTCCCCATTTTTCATAACTGTACATCCTCATTTTTATCAAATTTTTTTATAATTTCCAAACCAACCTTGATATCTGTCAGCTGTCCTCCGAAGAATTCAACTTCAATAACCGCCTCCCTCTTATGCCGGTTGATATGTTTGATCTTTCCATGAAAGTTCATCATGGCTCCCTCTGTTATGATAACCTGATCTCCCACAATATATCCATATGACATCTGAATACATCGTTCTTGTCCAGCCATTTGTGTCAGAAAAGCGACCTCTTGCGGGTATAGTGAAATCGCCTGTTCCTTGTCGCCCAACAGCTTTGTCAGATACGGAATCCTTTTCAGAGAAAAAAAAAGTTCTTCCGCATCATCGCTGATCATAAAAATATATCCGGGAAACAACGGTTTTTCTTCTGTGTGCCATTCTCCCTGGTATTTTCGTTTGCGCTGATAGTGCGGGATAAAACACTCCTTAAGAATGGATGGGGCAATCAGTTTTTGACACCAATCCCTGATTCGTTCTTCTCTGCCGCTTTGAACCTGAACAGCATACCACATGTGCGTCTCCTCCTGCGTGTTTTATATGTGTAAAACCTTACAGCAACTCACAAAACACTTCCAGCTGGTTACACATACTTCATCTCAATCTTCTGCAGATTCCAGTCAAACAGCTCTTTTCCTTTTCCCTTTCATCTGCTGTACAGTTTTTAACCTATACAAAATACAAAAAGATTCACAATTGTATCAGTACTCATTCAAAACTTTATTTATTATAGTTTATCTTTCCGTATAAGTCAATACCCTTCTGTTTGCTATTGCGGCAGACGCATAAATGGACAAAGGAATCTCTGCTGCCTCAATTTTTATAAAATCTTTTCAAGAAGCTCGAATGGAACGCGCAGGCCTCCCAATCCTGTCCCCATTTGAATCAATGGCTTATTGCTTCCGTGAAAATCCGAACCGCCTGTAATATACAGATGAAATTTTTTTGCCAGATCTCTCATCCCTCTTTCCTCTTTTTCGGAATAGGTGGAATAAATTGCTTCTATTCCCTCCAGCCCATAGGAAACCAGCTCGCGCACCAGGGCTTCCAGCTCGGTCCGTTTCAATTTATACTGGGGCGGATGCGCCAATACCGGATGGCCCCCGGCCAATAGAATGCTGGAAATGGCTTCCTCCGGAGTAATCTCTTTTTTCGGAAGGTAGCAGGGACAGCCCACGCCGATATACTTGTCAAACGCCTCCGAAACGGACTCCACCTCATTGTGATCCTTTAAAAACCGGGCAAAGTGGGCTCGTGTCAGGACAGCTCCCGGAAAGGCTTCTTCCAGTTTTTCCTTGGAAATATCAAATCCATGGGCAGCCAGCAGCTCCGCCATCCGGTCATTGCGGTCATTTCTCTCTTTTTTGTATCCCTCCAGAATCTCCAGAAACCGGCGGTTCCTGTCATCCACATTCAGGCCGAGAATGTGAATTTCCCGGCCTTTGTATACAGCGGACACCTCAATCCCGGGAATCACCAGCATGGGGTATGGCTTTGCCTCTTCCAATCGTTTTGCTGTTTTTACCGCTTCCTCCACACCGGAAACCGTATCGTGATCCGTCAGCGCAAAAGCAGACAATCCCATTTCATAGGCCAGTTCCACCAGCTCAGACGGACGCAGCGTTCCGTCTGAATGGTTGGAATGTACATGCAAATCAATTATTTTCATAAGCACTCCATTTCTATGCAGTATTCTGCTGAACTTTTACTGGAACTGCGAATAGTAAAGCTGACTGTAAAAGCCCTTCTTTGTCATCAGCTCCCTGTGATTTCCGATTTCCACAATCTCACCGTCCTTTACCACCAAAATCTGATCGGCATTGCGGATGGTAGACAGCCGATGGGCAATGACAAAGCAGGTCTTTCCCTCCATCAATTTCAGCATGGCCTGCTGGATCTGTATTTCCGTACGGGTATCCACATTGGATGTGGCCTCGTCCAGGATCAGCATATGGGCATCCAGGAGCATGGCTCTGGCGATGGTGATCAGCTGTTTCTGTCCTTTAGAAATATTCGTTCCATCATCGCTTAAAATGGTATCGTACTGATCCGGCAGGGTCATGATGTAGTTGTGGATATGCGCTGCTTTTGCCACCCTTCTGACATCCTCCATGGTGGCTGTGTCGCTCCCGTAAGAAATATTTTCATAAATCGTACCGTGGAACAGCCACGTATCCTGCAGAACCATGGCGTATGCTCTCCTGAGGCTGCCTCGGGTCAGATCCGCAATCGGCTTTTCATCCACGGTGATTGTGCCGGAATCCACATCATAAAAACGCATCAGAAGATTGATCAGAGTTGTCTTCCCGGCTCCTGTGGGCCCGACGATGGCCACGGTTTTTCCCTTGGGCGCTTTCAGGCTCAGATCATGGATGATTTCCCGTTCTGCCGTATAGCCGAAGCAGACATCGTTCAGTTCCACATCGCCTCTTACCTCTTTCAGTTCCATGGCATGTTCACTGTCTTCCGGTTCCGGCGCTTCATCAATCAGACGAAACACACGCTCCGCCGCTGCCAGAGCCGACTGCAGTTCACTCATAATATTGGCCGACTCATTGATGGGGCCGGAAAACTTTCTGGAATACAGCACGAAGGAAGAGATATCACCCAGCGTCATGCTGCCGCCCAGATATAAAATCGCTCCGAAAATTGTCACCAATGATAAGGAAATGTTATTGATCAGGTTGACCGACGGCCCCACCATGCTGCCCATATAATCGGCCTGATAGTAGGCATTCACGGCATCCGTATTGTGGGCCTTGAACTTCTCGATGGTTGTGGGCTGCTGATGGTATGCCTTCAGTGTTTTCTGTCCCGTCATCATTTCCTCTATGAATCCGTTCAGTTCTCCCAGCTTTCTGGATCTGGCGCGAAACAGCGGCCTGGTATAGGACGTCAGCTTTTTTGTAAATACGATGGTCACCGGAACGGTTACCACAAAGATCAGCACCAGTTTCGGAGAAATGATAATCATCATCACCAGAGACACGATGACCGTAATCGCGCTGGAAAATAACGTGATCAAATCCGAAGAAAGGCTGGTATTGATGGTATCCACGTCATAGGAAAAACGGCTGATAATATCTCCGCTGGGGTTTCTGTCAAAATATCCCACCGGCAGGCTCATCAGGCGATTGAACAGATCCTGGCGCATGGAATATACCACTTTTCTGGTGATCTGCAGCATCAGCACCGCCAATCCATAGGACATGGCAGAAGACAGACCGTAAAAGATGATCATCAAGATACAGTAATGGACAACCGTATCAAAGTCCACATTCCCTCTGCCGAATTCAATGGCATCGATGGCATAGCCGGACAGCATGGGGCCCACCAAAGCAAACAGGTTGGAGCCAATGCTCAGAAGCAAGGCAAAGAATACGTACCATTTGTATCTCATCAGGTACTTCAAAAGTCTTAGAATAATATGCTTTCTATTTTTTGGTGCCCGCTTTGCCTCTCTGGCACGCTGCTCCTTTAAACTAGACGCGATGTCCGGCTTTTCGATCAGATGTTCTTTTTTATTCTTCGCCACTTGCTTCCCCTCCCATCTGTGACTGACTGATTTCCTGATAAATGGAACAAGTTTTCATCAACTCTTCATGCGTTCCGTAGCCAATCATCTCTCCTTCATCCATGACAATGATCTTATCCGCGCCCATGATGGAACTGATTCTCTGGGCGATGATGATGGTCGTCGTGTCTGCGAAGTGGGCATTGATTTCCTGGCGGAGTTTGGCATCCGTCTTATAATCCAGGGCGCTGGAGGAGTCATCCAAAATCAGGATTTCCGGTTTGCCTGCCAGTGCTCTGGCGATTAACAGACGCTGTTTCTGGCCGCCGCTCAAATTGGCGCCTTTAATCGCCAGCACAGAATCCACACCTTTTTCTTCGATGAATTCCAAAGCCTGCGCATACTTTGCTGCTTCCAGGGCTTCTTCTTTGCTGATATTTCGTCCGAACCGGATATTTTCATATATGGTGTCGTTGAAAATAACATCATTCTGAAAGGCAGCTCCAAACATGGTATGCAGCTCTTTAGGATCATAGGAGCGCACATCTTTCCCATTGATATAGATGGCGCCCTTTCCCACATCATAAAAACGCATCAGCAGGTTAATCAGCGTCGTCTTTCCGGAACCTGTGGCTCCGATGATCCCCAGCGTTTCTCCCTTTTTCAGGGAGAAGCAGATATCTTTCACATTGGGCGCGCTTCCCTCATAACTGTACGTCACATGATCAAATACAATGTGATCCTCCGTCTGTATCGGATCGTGCTCTTCCACCAGCAAATCCGCCGGAGTATCCAATACCGCCTCAATACGTTTTCCGGAGGCAGTGGCCTTGGACGTCATGACAAACAGACGGGACATAAAGAGCATGGCATTCAAAATCAGGGTTACATAGGACATGAAGGCAATGATGGTACCCGGCTCCGTCAATCCTTCATTTACCCGCCAGGCTCCCAGGAGAATCACCAATACCATTCCCACATTCAAAAGAAAATTCATAACCGGGTTTAACACATTCATGATCATACCGGCATGTCTGTCCCGATTTACCACTTCCTCGTTGATTTTATCAAACTTTTCTGTCTCATATTCCACTTTTGACAATGCTTTAATAACACGAACTCCCGTAATGTCCTCACGAAGCTGACGGACAAACCGGTCGATGGCCTCCTGCACATAGGTATAAAGGGGAATCCCCTTCTTGGAAATATGATACACAAGTACGCCCATAAAAGGCAGCATACAGACCATAATCAGCGTCAGCGGAACATCCAGGGTCATGGTAATGCCGATTCCGCCCAACATCATGATCGGAGAGCGCACACCCAAGCGCTGCATCATTCCCACCATCTGATGAATATTGTAAGTATCGGTTGTCGCCCTGGAAATCAGAGACGGCATGGTAAATCCCTCTGCCTGTCTGCTGGAAAGATAGGAAATCTTTGTAAATAAATCCAGGCGCAGACGCTCGGTGGTATTTCTCGCAACTCGGGACGCCATGCGGTTTGCGACAATATTTCCAATCCACGCCAGAAACGCGAATAAAAACATGACGCACCCCCATAAAAGAATCATTTTGACACTCTTCATGGGAATGATGTCATCCACCATATATGCCAAAGCCCATGGAATCAAAAGTTCTGCTATGGTTGCCAGCACTTTTACAATCAGTCCGACAGTCATACGGCCCAGATACGGTTTAATGTATCGAAATATGCAGCTCATATGCTTGAAATCTCCCCTTTCTTTTATCGCTTTGTCCGTTCGGTTAGTCCAGCTCTGTAAGTCCGGTATACAGCTGATAATAGCGCCCTTTCTGCGCCAAAAGCTGTTCGTGTGTTCCCCGTTCTATGATCTCACCGTGCTCCAGCACCATGATGGCGTCTGCATTTCTCACCGTAGAAAGCCGGTGGGCGATGACAAACGTCGTCCGGTCTTTCATCAACGCGTCCATTCCCTTCTGAATCTGCAGCTCCGTCCTGGTATCCACGGAGGATGTGGCTTCATCCAGAATCAGGATCGGCGCCTTGGAAAGCGCAGCCCTGGCGATGTTTAACAGCTGCCTCTGCCCCTGGCTGAGATTGGAGCCGTCTCCTTCCAGAACCGTATCATAGCCGTGGGACAGGCGGCGGATAAAATAATCCGCATCGGCCGTCTTCGCGGCCTGAACCACTTCCTCATCCGTCGCGTCCAGCCGTCCGTAGCGGATGTTTTCCATGACGGTTCCCGTAAACAGATGGGTGTCCTGAAGCACAAGAGCGATATTTTTTCTCAGTTCATCCTTCTGGATGTTGCGAATATCCGTCCCGTCTATGGTGATCGTCCCTTCCTGAATTTCATAAAAACGGTTGATCAGATTGGTAATGGTCGTCTTCCCCGCTCCCGTGGAACCTACGAACGCAATCTTCTGCCCCTTTTTGGCATACAGAGAAATATCCTTCAAAATCACCTTTTCCGGCTGATACCCGAACGTGACATGGGAGAGAACCACTTCCCCCCGCACATGATCCCACTTGGAAATCAGCATTTTAGGATCATTCGGTTCCTTAACCGCGTAATCCGGCTCGGTTTCCAAATCCATGATGGCAAACACACGCTCCGCACCGGCCAGGGCGGAAAAAATGGTGTTGACCTGCATGGATATTTCATTGATGGGACGGGAGAACTGCCTGGAGTAATTGACGAATATGGTTAAACCGCCCACATCAAAACCGCGAAGTACACAAAAAATCCCTCCGATGGCAGCCGTCAGAGAATAATTGACCTGACTTAAATTTCCCATGACAGGTCCCATGATTCCACCGAAAAACTGGGCATGGATCTGTTTATCTCTCAAATCATAGTTCAACTCTTTAAAATCTTCAATGGCGGCATCTTCATGGTTGAACACCTTTACCACCTTTTGCCCGGATACGGTCTCTTCCACATATCCGTTCAGTTTTCCGATGGCTTCTTGCTGCGCATGGTAATATTTTCTGCTCCGAGAGGCCACAAATCCGCCTGCCCGTATCATGAGAGGCGTTAAAACCACCGTAATCAGCGTCAGCCATATATTCGTATAAATCATCAAAGCGACCGTTCCGATGATCTGGATCACGCCTGCAAACAGCTGTACCATGGTATTGTTCAGCATTTCACCGATGGCGTCTACATCATTGGTATAGCGGCTCATCAAATCCCCATTGCTGTTGGTATCAAAAAAACGAACTGGCATTCTCTGCATTTTGCAGAACAGATCGTTTCTAAGGCTCATCAATGCTTTCTGAGATACCTGTATCATAATTCTGGCCTGTGCATAAGAAGCTGCCACTCCCACCAGATAAACGACTGCCATCAGTACCAGGGCAAAAGCCAGTCCTCTCACATCACCGTTTCCATCCGTCGGCGCGATAAATGTATTGATAATCGGCCGAAGCATGTAAGAGCCGGCCAGAGATGCCCCGGTGTTTAAAATCACGCAGAGAAACACCACCGCCAACAAAGGCTTATCCTTTTCCAGATATTGAAACAGGCGGATAATGGTCCCTTTTACATCTTTTGGTTTTCCCCCCTGCCTTCCGGCCCCCCGGGGGCCGTTCATTGGACCAGGCATTAAGCAGTCACCTCCTGATTCATCTGGGAATCATAAATCTCCCGGTATTCCCGACAGGTTCTCATCAGTTCTTCATGCTTTCCACAGCCGACGATTTTTCCTGCCTCCATGACGAAAATTTGATCCGCTTCCATGACGGAGGCGATCCTTTGGGCAATGATGATTTTCGTCGTCTGCTTCAATGTCGTCTGGAAAGCCTCCCGTATTTTCGCCTCCGTCGCCGTATCTACCGCACTGGTACTATCATCCAAAATCAAAATCTTCGGTTTTTTTAACAATGCCCTGGCGATGCAGAGACGCTGTTTTTGGCCGCCGGATACATTGGAGCCGCCCTGCCCCAGTTCCGTTCCATACTGAAGGGGGAATGAGCGCACAAAGGCATCCGCCTGCGCGCTGGCTGCCGCCGCATAGACCTCCTCATCGGAAGCCTCCGGATCTCCCCATCGCAGATTTTCCATGATATCCCCGGAAAATAACACGTTTTTCTGAAGCACCATTCCCACACCATCCCTCAGATGACGCAAAGAATACTCTCTCACATCTATGCCATCCACCAGAACGGCTCCTTCGTCCGTGTCATAAAGGCGGGGAATCAGAGAAACCAGTGAAGTTTTTCCGCATCCGGTGGGGCCGATGATTCCCACTGTCTGTCCTGGAAGAATCGTCAAATTGATACCCTGCAGGACCCACTCTTTTGTATCTTTATAATAACGGAAACTCACATTCTGAAACTCAATCTGTCCCTTTGTCACCAGTTTATCGGGATATGCGGCCCGCTCATCCGTCAGATCAATGCTGGTATCCAAGACTTCATTGATTCGCTTAATGGATGCCAATGCCCTGGAACTGTTTAAAAACACCATGGCCAGCATCATCAGGGACATTAAAATCTGAACAATATAGGTAGTAAATGCCGTCAAATCTCCCACTGGCATGTCTCCGGCGATGATCATGTTTCCGCCGAACCACACCACAGCAATGGTAGTAATATTCATGGCCAGCATCATAACCGGCATGGAACAGATGGCGATTTTTACCGCATAGATACTGCTTTGGCACAAATCCTCATTCAGATTTTTAAACTTTTCCTCCTCATAATCTCCGCGGACAAAGGATTTGATGACGCGGATATTCACAAGGGTCTCCTGGATGCCGGAATTAAGACGGTCTATTTTTTTCTGCATCACTTCAAACCGCGGAAAAGCCACACGCATAAGCGCAAAAATGGCCAAAGCCAGCAGCGGGATAACGGTCAGGATAATCACAGCCAAACCGGCGTTCATGGCAAATGCCATAACCAGCGCTCCGATCAGCATCCCCGGCGCCCTAAGACAAGTACGCATGATCATCATAATGATATTTTGAACCTGCGTAATATCATTTGTCAGACGGGTCACCAGCGATCCAGTGCTGAACGTATCAATATTTTGGAAAGAGAACTTCTGTACTTTTTGAAACAAGTCCAGACGCAGATCTGCGCCAAAGGATATGGATGCATGGGAGGCAAAGTAAGCGCCGCCTATTCCTCCTCCTGCCATGATACAGGCGATTCCGATCATCCCGCACCCTAAAAGCACAATGGTACGGATATCATGGTTTGCAACTCCCCGATTGATAATCACCGACATCAAATACGGAAGAGCGATTTCTCCCAATACTTCCAGTATCATGCAGATTGGGCCCAAAATAAAATACCTGACATAGGGCCTTGCATACTTTATGTATCGTTTCATGACTCACCCCATTTTCTTTATTTCGGAGCATTCTCCTGGCCAAAGCCATCAGGAATTTCCTCCATACTATGGTAAATGCGTTCTACCAGCGCAGACAGCTGCTGTGCTTCTTCCTCGGAAAAACTTTCAAACGCCGCCTCATCAATTTTCACCACCACCTGGCGGCTTTTTTCCACCATAATTTTTCCCTTTTCCGTTATGGTGATCTTATTGAACCGATTATCCTTCTGATCCATCTCCTTTGAAATATAACCTTCTGATTCCAGCTTTTTTAAAGAAACCGCCACCGATGCCGGTGAAACCTTCAGCTGGCTGGCCAGTTCCTTTTGTGTGACACCATCATGGCAGGCAAGATGCATCAGGAGATGATGCTGACTTCCGTGAAGACCAAGCTGATTGATCTCCCGTTCCACGATTCTTTTGTGAAGGCGGCAGGTGATGACCAGCTTTCGGAATGTCTGATAACAATCCATTTGTGTCCCTCCTTCCAGCAAGGAATCCATTTTTAGTCTTTCACCCATTCCGAAATATCCGCGAATACTGCTTCCGTCTTTGTATCGCTCACCGGATGATTGAAATACACCCTCTTTCCATCTCTGGAAAACGTTGGATTGGGATGGATTTTCAAATCCCAAATGGTATGCTGCTCATTGGATGATCCCAGCACCGCCGCAGGAGTGATCTCTCCCCTCCGATAAAGCAGCACATCTGCCGGATATCCCGGATATGCTCGATCTCCCACAAACCATTTTCTGTCTTTCGATCCGTCAATATGATTTCCCACGCCTCCCAGTGTCTCCAACAATTCTCCATCCATGGAAAAACGCTGTATGCGGCTGGTTTCCATCTCAATCTTCTGACCGTCAAAGTACTGGCGTGTTGCCATATAAGTGGAATCGTCATACCAGAGTTGATGCACCGGTTTATCCGGAATAAAGTGAGTCTTTCCTGTCTCCAATTCCACAGCTCCAAGGGCCCCGAACGTCCTGCATTCTTCCACACTCAACCGCATCATAACCGCCGTAGCCGATGGATTTAACTGCACATGGCTCATGGATGTGGTGTAGCGGTTCGGCGTATAGCCTGCTTTCTTTACCATCTCCAAAATCTGACTGGATTCCACAGCTTTTGTGATCTGATACGTATGTAAATTCAGCAGATAAATCCCGCAAGTATCAATCTCAGGAATCTGAGGATTCTTACCGAGGAATTCCTCTGATACGGAAAATGGGTAGATTCCGTTTTCGCTGCAGTGGCTTTCCTTGCAGAATACCGGTCCAAATTCCACCTCACCAGTATCAATATTAAGAATACGGAATGCACTGAATCCATCAATGATATCACGGAATACAATTCGGCTGTTATCCACAAAAGTGGCCGATGGGCCATTATGATTGCCGCACTCCACCGTAAACACATTTCTATGATTGTTCAAATCGCGGTCACAAATCCATATTTCCGTCTGGCCGGATTCCGCATTTGTCAAATCCTTCTTTCTGGCGTATACCAGTCGCAAAGCATCCGGGCTTTCCGGCTGCCCTCCATTCATTCCGAATAAAGTGGATGATTCACATTCTGTAATTTTTACCAATTGTCCCATATTTTTATCTCTCCTTTTCTTTTTAAAATGATGCCTTATGGCATTTTCGCTGATCAGTTTCGTTCATTAACGATTAATCAGTTAATATTTAGCTAGTTAATTAAATTATAAAAAAGGGGAATGCATTAAGTCAATGTATTTTTTAAAACCGTTTCTTCCTTTATCTAAATTGAATGTAAAAGAAAATACATCTGCAAAAAAAAGATGCCGCCAAACTCAGTACATACCGATCAGA
This sequence comes from Candidatus Fimimorpha excrementavium, assembly GCA_018710785.1. Lineage (GTDB taxonomy): Bacteria > Bacillota > Clostridia > Lachnospirales > Lachnospiraceae > Fimimorpha > Fimimorpha excrementavium. The sequence continues at coordinate 1,351 of DVJD01000088.1, read as the reverse complement.
ACCTCTGCTGTTTTTCAGCCGTTTCTTCTTTCCGATATAATAGAGTCTGGCAACATCTTCTGTTTTATCATGATTCTGTTTTAGGGAGAAGATTATCCTCCATAAATATTATTATGCAGCCGTTCAATGGTGGCCGGATAATCCGGTACCAGCTGCTCACCGAGATTCGAATACAACCCATCGTACGGAACACGATCCATCACCAGATCATACTGAATCCACTCCGGTATCTTGGCAATCTTTGACAGCAAATCAGTCTCCGAAAGATTATGGGTAATGTATGGAAGAACCGCATTGGCAAAATCATTCAACTGTGTCAATGACATGGTTTTTGCCTGCAGGAAAATCTGCTCCAGCACACGGCGCTGCCTGGAAGTACGTTCATAATCATACTTTCCAACATAACGGATTCTGGAATACGCCACTGCCTGCGTTCCGTTCATATGCACATTTCCTGCCGAAAACGATGTTCCGATGCTGCTATTCAGATAATCGGCCTCTTCCTGATAAATATCCAGATTGACACCACCGATCATATCGATAATCGTCGCCATGGAATTAAAATCCACACTGGCATAATTATTGATATCGATTTTGAAATTTTCCTCAATGGTCTGCACAAGAAGCGGACCAGCTCCATGGGCATAAGCGGCATTCAATTTCTGTGCCCCAAATCCCGGTATCACCGCATATAAATCTCTCATGAAGGAAGTTAAATGTATCGTTTTTGTATTTTCATTCACAGATGCCAAAATCATGGAATCTGAATTTCCATACCAGCTTGCGTCACGCCGGTCGGATCCGATCAGCAACACATTGTATACCGTCTCAGAGGTCGGTGTTTCGATTTGCTGTACTTCTTCCTCAATCTGAGATTCCAGGCTGGAAGCCACCTCCGGATCCAAGGTCTCCTCTGGCGTTTCTCCCTCCGCAGCCTCAGTTTCAGGCAGTGAGCTGATAATCGGAATATCCTCATCTTTTACATAATTTGACTTATCATGATAGTTTTTAAATATCATATACGCCGCCACCGTCACAGACAACAGCAGCAGTAGGATGATGATAAGGATAATCAACCACCAATGGATTTTTTTCTTTTTTTTCTTTTCCTCCATCTTTTGTGATTCCTTTCTGTTTTATTTATTTATAATAATCCCGTTTATTTTTCTTGTCAAGCCATAACCGGGAAATTCCAGGACAAACACATGAATAAATAAATTGTGAACAACATGGAATTCCGGACGGCCGGAGAATGCTTTTCGGAAATGGAAGAAGGGGCGATGAGGATGGTAGAGTTTCGTGTGATCTCCCACCTCTCTCTGGCTGATCACACACAGGCGGCAGGGAAGCA
>DVJD01000087.1 GCA_018710785.1 Candidatus Fimimorpha excrementavium | reverse complement strand
GAGAGTGAACGCGTTAAAATACAGTTTTGCAGCCCTGTTGGCATCCGGAAGTCTTGTACTGGGAGCCTGTTCTTTGAATCAGGGGATGCCGGATTTGATTCAGGCAGAGACTTGGCAGGAGCAGAACACGGATACACCGGTGGCGGATGCGCAGACGGATGTTCTCACTGTGGAGGAGGTTCCGCCTTATTCCGGTTCCCCGTACGTGGAAATTAACCAGAATGAGCCAGAGTTTTCCAAGGATGAGCTGACGGAAAATTCTTTTGAAGAATACAGCAGCCTGGATGAGCTGGGACGCTGCCAGACGGCGGTGGCCAGCATTGGAACGGATCTCATGCCCACCAAAGAGAGGGAGTCCATCAGCCAGGTGAAACCCACGGGATGGCATAGTGCCCAGTATGATATTGTGGATGGAGGAAGTCTGTATAATCGCTGCCATCTCATTGGATATCAATTATCCGGTGAGAATGCCAATGAAGAAAATCTGATTACAGGGACCAGATATCTGAATGTGGAAGGAATGCTGCCCTTTGAAAATATGGTGGCAGATTATGTGAAAGAAACAGGAAATCATGTCTATTATCAGGTGACGCCGATTTTTGAAGCGGATAATTTGGTGGTTTCCGGAGTACAGATGGAGGCAGAATCGGTGGAAGATGAGGGAGAGGGAATCTGTTTCAATGTGTATTGCTACAACGTGCAGCCTGGAATTGAGATTGATTATGAAACGGGGGAAAGTCAGCTTCTGGATTATGGGAACGCATTGGAATCCGAGACAAAAGACCGGGCACAGTTTAAAGGGGAAGAAACGCGCGTTTATATTTTAAATACGAATACACATGTATTCCATGTTCCATCTTGTTCAAGCGTAAAAAGGATTAAGGAAGAAAACCGGGAAGAGTATCAGGGAATCAGAGAGAAAATTCTGGAGGAAGGATATACACCGTGCGGGATATGCAATCCTTAAAAAAGGCCAGGGACATAGCTGCGGAAAACGGAATGCTTGAAGTGATACAGAAATAATGACTTTACATTTCATAATAATATAGATATAATCAGCTTATAAGAGTAGACATCAGTGAAATGGGGCAGCGGATTTGCATACTAGGATGACAGATTTCAAAGATGTCTGTAAAAAGGAGGAAAGAGTAATGTGTAAAAAAGTTTTTAGTTGCATGACAGCTTTTTGTCTGGCCTTTTTGCTTTTTATGTCGTTTTCCCCAGTAAGCAAGGCCTCGCAGGAACCGCTGGCACTTACTGTGTACGGCTCAGAAATGGAGCTGGGGGAATCAGGAGGGATCTCTGTACATATCGAAAACAGGGGGACTGAGCTGATAAATTTGTCTGAGTATACAATAGAGGTGAAAGAGATTTCCAATACAGGCATTGCCTTTCAATATATGGCACCCACAGAAACATTGGAAGGCGGTTCCGAAGCTTACATGCCCATTAATTTTACCGCACCGGACACAGCTTCAGCCGGGGTCATTTCATTGGAAATCAGCATATATCCCAATGGAGCGCCGGAACAGGCAGTAACTGAAGTCGGACATGCATATTTGTATGAGATTCAGGGAAGTGTTTTAAAATTTTTAGATCCTTCAAAAGGAGAAAAATATGAATTGAAATTTGAGCTGGATGAAAATACGCAGTTTGAGGGCGCTGTAAGCGGAGCTGACGGCGATATGACCATAGTATTGGATCCGATTACGCACCGGCCATCGCGGTATTTTCTTCGTCCGGGCGTCGTAGGAAGCTTTGTTGTGTCCTCGGCAGAGGGCTATGTATTTGATTCTCTATCTTTTATTCCGGCTTCAGCGGGCACGGTAACGATCAGCAATGGTATTTGTATTGTGGATCTTTCCGAACCGGCTACACTTCAGGTTAGGAGTATGAGCAGGGAAAATGCCAAGCTGGCGGACAATGGGGTTTTTCTGGAAGGAGCCATGCCGGAAAAAGACGGTGTACGATTGGTGTCCAGTACTCTGGAAGAAGGAGCGCCGGAAACGGAGTTTGTAGCTTCTGAACTTGGAATAGCGGAATCCATGGTATCGGCATATGAAATACATCTGGAAAACGCTGTGGGCGGTTTGGCTGACGCCGAGGGGAATCCTTACGGACTGGAAGAAACGGTGACAGTAAACATTCCGGTTCCGGAAGGGTTTCATTCTTCCGAGACCCGTGTATATCATGTGGATACTGCGAATGGCATGCTGACAGATATGAATGGAAGACCAAGCAGTGACGGCCGATATATCAGCTTCGATACAGATCATTTCAGTGTATATGCCTTGGTTTCGACTGCGGAACCGGAGAAACCGCCGGTGGAGACAGAGCCGTCTGAGACAGCGGAGGAGAGTCAGCCGACCGAATCAACACCGGAGGAGTCTTCTTCCGCGGGAGAAACAACAGAGGAGGCAGAATCGGAAAGTTCGGTATCGGAATCGGAATCAAGCGATACCCCGCAGGAGTCTGCCAGTGAAGTGGAGAGCGCTTCAGAATCGGAAGAGACGGTGGCGGAATCTGTTTCCGAGCCAGAAAGCACCAAATCAGAGGAACCGTCCGCAACAGCAGTGTCTGAGCGGGAAAGCTCTGCAGAAGAGACATCATCCGAAGAGGATGAGGCTGCGGCAGATACCGGGGATGGACAGAACAGCTTCTTTTGGATAGGGCTGGCGGGAATTATGGTGGTGATCATTGGTATTGTGTTGGCTTTCGGAAGCAAACACAAATCTGCTAGATAAATAAGCGAAATCGGGGAAGTCCCTGCTTACCGCATGTGCAATGGAAGCAGGGACTTCCCCGATTTGACGATAAAAACAGCGGATGGAAGAGATATAAGAAAAACTGCAGCCGGGAACAAATAGAATGAAAAATACAACAAGTAAAAAGCCGAAAAATAGTTTGAAATATTCTGCAATTTTGGCATCATTGTCAATGAAAACGTGCTATAATACAAGCGTAACAAGAAAAAGATACTTAACCAGACCTATTTGAGATTCAAATTAAGGCCGCTAAGCAATCAGTTTGATGGAGGAAAAGATAAATGAATACTTTAAAAGCTGAAAGAAGAAGCATGGACACAAAGGCGAAAAAGCTTAGACGGGAAGGGTATGTTACCGGTATTGTATTTGGCAGGGAGATGAAAGAATCCATTCCTGTCAAGATTTTAAAAAGTGATGCGGAACGATTCCTTAAGACGAGTGGAAAAGGCAGTCAGGTAATGCTGGAACTGGATGGACAGTCCATGGATGTTTTGGTGAAAGAAGTGGACTACAATCCATTAAAGGGCCAGGTAGATGAGATGGACTTTCAGGCATTGGTAAGCGGTGAAAAAGTACATTCGGTAGCGGAAATTCATCTGCTGAACCATGAAAAGGTGGCATCCGGCGTATTGGAACAGCTGCTGCATGAAGTTTCCTATAAGGCAGTTCCGGCAGCGCTGGTGGAAAAGATTGAATTGGATGTCGGAGACATGAGAGTCGGAGACACGATTAAAGTAAAAGATTTGGAGATCGCTTCCAATAAAGATGTGGATCTGATGACGGATCTGGAGGCAGCTGTGGTTACGGTTTCTCCGGTTCATAATGCGGAACCTGAGGAGAGCGAAGAGAGCGAAGAAAGCGCAGAAGAATAAAAGTTGAATGAATAAGAAATGTCTCGAAAGTGACGGATTTCTTTTGGGGATGCCGGATAGGATGAAATAGATGGCATCCCCAAGAAGTCGGCTTTCGGGGCATTTTTTTTGTTACAACGGGCGGTTGACCCATGTCCCCTGTGGGTTTCGAAAATAGAGCTCTGCTCCTGTGGAGGCGGATACAGATTTACCATGGAGCTGACGGTATGCCTTGGGACTGATTTCATAAAACCGCTGAAAGGTTTTGGCAAAATGCTGCCGACTGTTATATCCGCATTGGAAAGCGCAGATAAGCCATTCCGGCTTCCTTCTGCGGATGGGACAGACCGTCTGCCAACTCCAGAAGGAAGCGGAAAAACAGCAGACGGCTCATGAAGAGCTGATCCGGGGAGGAGACGGAAGAAGAGAGGGTCTTTTCCAGATAAAGAATCAAGTCCTTCACCGCGTATCCGAGATTCCGCTGAAATATGGAGTCGATCAGTGTGTGGGCGATACCCTGTGTACCGGCTGCATCATGTACGGCCAGCGGGTGATCGCGGCCATGCTGGATTTTTGCAGAGACATTCGGGAAGTGTCCGAGCCGGGCGCTATTATGCTGAATTACTCCAATCCCAACGCCATGGCCACCTGGGCGTGCAATAAATACGGGAAGGTCCGAACCATCGGACTGTGTCACGGAGAGATCCACGGGGAAATGCAGATCGCGGAAGTTCTCGGGATACCGAGGGAAGAACTGGACATCGTCTGCGCCGGAATCAACCATCAGACCTGGTACATATCCGTAAAGCATCATGGCAAAGATATGCTGGATCAGATCCTGCCGGGATTTTTGAAGCATGAAAAATATCGGGAGGAAGAGAAGGTACGTATCGATATTCTGAAACGGTTTGGATACTATTCTACGGAATCCAACGGGCATTTGTCGGAGTATGTGGCGTGGTATCGGAAACGTCCCGATGAAATCAAAGACTGGATTGATCTGAGCAATTGGATCCACGGAGAGACCGGAGGCTACCTGCGGGTGACCAGGGAGGAGCGAAACTGGTTTGAGACCGATTATCCCAAAATCCTGGCCGAGGAACCCAGGAAACTGGACGGCTCTGCCAGAGGAAAGGAACATGCCTCCTATATCATAGAAGCATTGGAAACAGGGAAAATGTATCGCGGCCATTTCAATGTCATGAATGAAGGCTGCATCACCAACCTTCCGGACGAATGTGTGGTGGAGGTGCCCTGTTATGTGGATGGAAATGGAATCAGCGTGCCGAAGGTGGGGGATCTTCCTCTGGGATGCGCGGCAATCTGCTCCCAGTCCATCTGGGTGCAGAAACTGGCAGTGGAAGCGGCTGTCCACGGCGATGTCAATCTTTTGAAGCAGGCAGCGCTCATGGATCCTCTGACAGGAGCGGTCTGCAATCCGCCGGAAATCTGGCAGATGATCGATGAAATGCTGGTGGCACAGGAAGAATGGCTGCCCCAGTATACCGAAGCCATCCGGCAGGCGAAAGAACGTCTGCAGTCCGGTCCGTTGATTCCTACCAAAGAAGGATACCGCGGGGCAGTTCGCCTCAGAGAGAAAACGGCAGAAGAAGTGGCGGCAGAGCATGAAAAGAGAAAAATAACGGTATAATAAAGGGATATACGGCCCACTGACTTTATGAAAAGGTCCCCTTCTTCCAGGGGGTGCTGCAAAATTCGCACCGTACAGAAAAAATAATCAGCAGTTTGCCCATTGAAATACAAATCTGTCTGAATGTCCGCTTACATTGTACATTCAACCAGATTGGTATTTCAAA
>DVJD01000086.1 GCA_018710785.1 Candidatus Fimimorpha excrementavium | reverse complement strand
TCGGCTATGACGGTAGATGCCGGTGGTCACCAGGGAACTGTCCTGGATCATGTCTACGCCGACGCGCCAGCTGGTCTTCATGGAAACCATGGAAGCGATCAGGATCCCTGTGCCAACCAGTGCCGCGGCGCATCCCATGAGGCGGACTGTAGGAGAAGAAATCAGAAGAGGATAAAAGCTGGACAGGGCGATTCCAAGAATCTGCACCAGCCCGGTCAGGTAGGTAATGACGCGGAGCCATTTTTCCAGTTTCAGGGTGGAAGCGCGTTTGGCGCCCCAGCCCATGCGGTCGGCCAGGATGCCGTGTTTTTTCTGACGATACATTTTGAAAAAGTAGCTTCCGTAAAAAAGAAGCCATATCAATACACCTAAAATGCAAAGAATCATATCGCGCCTCCATGGGAATCTTCTTTTTCCGTTTCCAGATGGTACATCAGCAGGGAAAGGGCGGTGATCCCGGCCGTCTCGGTGCGAAGAATACGTTTGCCAAGGCTGATGGGAACCATGCCGTGTTCGGCCGCTTCTTCCACTTCCCGTGGATCAAATCCGCCTTCCGGACCGATCCAGATTCCGATTTCCATTCCGGCAGTGACGGTCTCCAGCTGTTCTTTCGTCGCCGCCATGCCCCGGGTATTTTCATAGGCCATCAAGTGCTTAGAAAGAAACCCGTAGGAAGCAATGGTCTCGGAAAAGGAAGTCAGAGGGGCGACTTTGGGTACTATGCTGCGTTTGGACTGTTTTGCGGCGCTTTCTGATATGGCATTCCAGCGGCGGATTTTGGCATCCGCCTTTTTTTGATCCAGCTTTACGACACAGTTTTTCATGGCGACAGGAACGATTTGGTAGACGCCCAGCTCCACAGCCTTTTGGATGATCCATTCCATTTTATCGGATTTTGGAAGGCCCTGGAACAGATAGATGCGGGCCGAAAGTTCATGGTTTTCTTCTTTTTTTTCCAGAATGACAGCAGTCACGCCATCGGAGCGGACGTCGGAAAGCTCACAGCGGTAATCCGTTCCGGCTTCATCGCTGATCAAAACGGTCTCTCCCGGCTTTAGCCGCAGGACATTTCGGATATGATTGACATCCGGGCCGTATATGGCAATCTGGTTTCCGGATATTTGGCCGGATGAAATGAAAAAATGGTACATAACATGCTCCAGTCTTTTCCTGCTGTATCAAATAGCGGAAAGGGGTGAATTTTTGTTTGTATCATAACATAGAAAGGGCTGTGGCGCAAGGGAGAGGGGAGAAGAAACAGGATTGCCGGGAAATACTTTGTTAAAATAAAAACGGTACTTGAAATTTCAGGAACTTTTATTATAATAATACTGTATACAAAATACGTTTGCCTGGTATAACAGTTTGGGCAGGCGGAGATGGAGTGAGTAGATTTCAGGAAGGGAACAAGGGATATGAGAGAGATACGCCTGCGGGCTCTGGCAAAAATAAATCTTGCGTTGGATGTGCTTGGAAAACGGGAAGATGGTTACCATGAAGTGCGTATGGTAATGCAGACGCTGAATATTTTTGATAAATTGAATGTGCGGGTAACCAGGGAACCGGGTATCCGCATTGTGACAAATTTGAGTTATCTTCCCGTGAATGAAAATAATCTGGTGTATAAGGCTGCCAGGATGATGATGGAGGAGTTTGAGATCCTGGAGGGCCTTTCCATTGATCTGTATAAATATATTCCGGTGGCTGCCGGGATGGCAGGAGGAAGTTCGGATGCCGCAGCAGTGATTTTTGCGATGAATAAACTGTTCCGGCTTGGGCTGACGCTGGATAAGATGATGGACCGCGGGGTCAAAATCGGAGCGGATGTTCCGTATTGTCTGATGAGGGGAACGGCCCTGGCAGAGGGAATCGGCGAGCGGCTTACGAGACTGCCTGCCTGCCCGCCATGTTTTGTGTTGGTTGCGAAGCCGCCGGTGAATGTCTCTACGAAATTTGTCTATGGAAATTTGAAAGCAGATGAGCTTACGTACCATCCCGACGTGGATGGATTCATCGAGGCCATGGCAGCAGGGGACTTTTACGGCATGGCAGATCTCATGGGAAATGTTTTGGAGACGGTTACCGTTCCGGCATATCCTGTGATCGACCAGCTGAAACAGTTTATGCTGGAGCACGGCGCCATCGGCGCGATGATGAGCGGCAGCGGCCCCACCGTATTTGGTTTATACACAGATCTGACGGCGGCCAAGCAGACATTTTACGAATTGAAAAAGAGCCGCATGGCAGCGGTCGTTTATTTGAGCGATGTCTATAATGTTACATATTGAGTGACAGAGGCGAGCGGATAAAATGATAAAGGGAGGAAGTCCGGCCAGAGCTGGAAACGAACGATGAAAGATTCTTTGAAAGTGACGATGAATGAATACCTTCCCCTGCGTGATGTGGTGTTTAATACACTCAGACAGGGCATTTTAAAAGGAGAACTGGCGCCGGGAGAACGGCTGATGGAAGTGGCGCTGGCAGAGCGGCTGGGGGTCAGCCGTACACCGATTCGGGAGGCGATCCGAAAACTGGAGCTGGAAGGGCTTGTCATCATGATTCCAAGAAAAGGGGCTGAGGTGGCAAGTATCTCAGAAAAAAGCATGCGGGATGTGCTGGAGGTGCGCCGGGCATTGGAAGAGCTGGCGGTGGAGCTGGCCTGCAAGCGCATCACTCAGGAGCAGAGGGATGAATTGAAACGGGCATACAGAGCCTTTGCCTCTTCCGTGGACAGCAAAGATTTAATTGGCATTGCCCAGAAAGATGAAGCTTTTCATGATGTGATTTATCATGCCACCCAGAACCAGAAGCTGGAACAGATGATCAATAACCTGCGGGAGCAGATGTACCGCTACCGCCTGGAATATATCAAAGATAAGGACAAACGCCATACGCTGGTGGAGGAACACAAGATGATTATGGATGCCCTGGAGCAAAATGACGCTGCCGCAGCCAAACGGGCGACGCGTACGCATATTGATAATCAGGAAACCACAGTGCTGAAAAATCTGAAAACCCAGACAAAATGACCTTTGCACGGGCGGATCCGGGCAGTATAAGGGGAGCGATGGATAAGCGAAAAAAGAGGATGATGCGGATGGGAAGAATCCCCATATCATGCATCATCCTCTTCTTTTGGATGAATGTTCCATACGTTCTTTGATGAAACGAGCTGTTCGCCAATCGTTCCTCCAATTACTTTTTCCTGGCAGAGGATTTTTCAGAAGAGATGGGAAACAGGCTCTTTTTGCAGATGATGAAAATCGCGGCAATACATAAAACCAGCTGGAGCCACAGTCCGGCATTTTCCCTGTTAATCTGCAGTTTTTGACATATTTTTTTCAGTTGTTCTTTCATGGAATCCTCCTTTCTATTCTCTGGCCTTTTTTCAAAGTATACCACTGTCAGGCTCAAAAGATCAATGAAAACCCAGGAGATTGTTCAAAAAAGTAAAGATTCCGAAGCGGAAGGGAATCCGCTGCTCTTTATTTTGTCTGGCGGTTTCAAGGGAATCATACGTATCTTCCGTCAGCAGCCCGGAAAGCTGCTTTTTGGAATCCTCAGGGACGGTGCCGAAGGAGGCGTCCACAAAACACAGCGGCGGGTACATGACACACCACCAATTCTTTCCTTCCCCGTCCCCCAGGACTATGCGGAGGGCTTCATAGGTTCCGGCGGGAAATGTAAGATCCCCGTATGTCTTGACCGGAAACTCGCATTGGGTGACGGAGGCATGGACCGAATAGGAGAATCCGTTTTCCCGGAGAGTATCCCGGGCTGCGGCCACGATGTCATCCATCCGGGATTCCACCAGCTGCTTCGCCTCTTCCTTATCCGCGGCATAGGATAAGGTGGGGGAGAGAAGAGAGAGGACACGTTCCTTCACCTTCAGCTTGACCGCCTGATCTTCCTCGGAATCGCTGTTGGCGATGACATGGAAGCGAAGAAGCTTTTGGGAAAGTTCTTCGGCTGCCGAGACTTCTGAAGAGGGATTCCAGATAAAAAATACCGCAATGGGCAGGAGAAAAAAGAAAATGGGCAGGACGATATGTAACCGCTTTTTAAAAGAAAATAACTTCATTGGATTTACCTCATTTCCAGCGTATCCGCTGTTTTTCAGGAACGCTTCCTTCCTGTACAGTATTGACCAAAGTTTGGAATTTAAACCAAAATAGCATTGAATTCACAGAAGAAAAATAGTAAAATGGCGTTGAGTATTTGGAATTTATCTGTAATGAATAAAACAGGATGAAAAGGAGAACAAAGATGGAAAAGAAAACGATGGCAGTTTTGTTTGGCGGCCAGTCATCCGAACATGAGATTTCCTGCATGTCAGTTGTCAATATTGTAAAATGTATCAATCAGGAAAGGTATCATCTGGTGCTCATCGGCATCACGAAAGAGGGCCATTGGGTGAAGGCAGAATCCCTGGAACAGATTCAGGACGGAAGCTGGAGAGAATCCAAGGTGCAGGCCTGGATCTCCCCGGATGCGACGAAGAAGGTGATCTGTCTGCTGGATGAGAATGGGTATTCGGAAATGCCGGTGGATGTGGTTTTCCCTGTACTGCATGGATTGTACGGAGAGGACGGCACGATTCAGGGGCTTTTGGAATTGGCGCAGATTCCGTATGTGGGCTGCGGCGTGCTGGCGTCAGCCGTTTCCATGGATAAATTGTATACCAAAATCATTGTAGATACGCTGGGAATTCGCCAGGCCAAATATGTGGGAATTCACAGAAAAGAACTGGGACAGATGGAAGAAGTTCTGAACCGGGTGGAAAATGCCTTGCCGTATCCGGTTTTTGTCAAACCATCCTGCGCCGGATCTTCCAAGGGCGTGAATAAGGCCTCCAACCGCGCAGAACTGGAAAACGCCCTGAAAGAGGCAGCCTGTCACGACTCGAAAATTCTTGTGGAAGAGACGATCGTGGGCCGTGAAATCGAATGCGCGGTTTTGGGGAATGATGATGCTGCGGCTTCCGGAGTGGGGGAAATCTTATCCGCCGCAGAGTTTTATGATTTTGATGCCAAATATGTCAATTCCGAATCCCGCACAGACGTACACCCGGATTTGGGCGACGGCGTCGAGGAACAGGTGAGAGAGGATGCAGTGCGGATCTTCCACGCAGTGGGCGGAAGCGGCCTGGCCCGGGTGGATTTTTTCCTGGATAAAGATGGTGTGGTATTCAATGAAATCAATACTTTGCCTGGCTTTACGGCGATCAGTATGTATCCGATGCTTTGGGAAGCCCGGGGAATGGAGAAAAACGCATTGATCCAGAGGCTGATTGATCTTGCAGGTACGAAGACCAGATAAGAGTCTGGGAAAACCCAGGGGCAAAAGGCCCGAAACACGGAGGTTAATGTGAAAAATATAAATAAAAACGCACCCGTTGGCGTATTCGATTCGGGAGTCGGGGGAATGACGGTGGTGAGGGAAATCATCCGGCAGATCCCCGATGAGCGGATTGTCTATTTCGGAGATACTGCCAGAGTTCCGTATGGCAGCAAATCAAAGGAGACCGTTCTTCGTTATGCAAGGCAGATCATGGGATTTTTGAAAACCCAGAAGGTAAAGGCTGTGGTGGTGGCATGCAACACGGCCACCGTCTATGCCCTGGAAGAAATCAGCAGAGAGGCTGACGTCCCTGTCATCGGTGTGGTGGAGCCGGGAGCCAGAGTGGCCGCGGCGGCCACCAAGAATGGGAGAATCGGCGTGATCGGGACGGAAGGAACGATTAAAAGCGGATTGTACGCCAGTTATCTGAAGCAATTGAATCCATCCTTGGAGGTGATTGGAAAGGCGTGCCCGCTGTTTGTGCCTTTGGTGGAGGAAGGACTGTGGCATGACAGTGTCACAGACGAGATTGCCAGCCGGTATCTGAGCGAATTGAAGGAAAAGGAAATCGATACACTGATCATGGGATGTACTCACTATCCGCTGATCCGTTCCACGATCAAACGAACCATGGGGGAAGGCGTCAGCCTGGTGAATCCGGCGTACGAGACAGCCGTACAGCTGCGCAGAGTTCTGGAATGGGAAGACCTGATACGGGAGGAACACTCAGAAGATATTGCCAGTCAGTACGAGTTCTATGTCAGCGATTCACCGGATAAGATTCAGAAATTTGCCAATTCCATCCTGTCATTTGAGATTAATCAGGCCCATCAGATTAATATAGAGGAGTATGCATATGATGACGTCAGATGTACTGATCACCATTAAGGGACTCCAGATGGCACTGGACAGCAGTGACTGCCTGGAGATCATCACCAATGGAAAGTATTTTAAAAAGAACGGAAAACACTATGTTCTGTATGAGGAAGTGGTGGAAGACCAGAGAGTCAGCAATATGATTAAGATTCACGATGAGACCGTGGAGATCACCAAAAAGGGACTGGCGAGCGTACAGATGTTTTTTGAGACGGGAAAGAAAAATACCAGTATTTATTCTACGCCATTTGGCCAGATTGAGATCAGTATTTATGCGGAACAAATTCGAGTGAATGAAACGGACAGAACACTGGAACTGAATATGCAGTATGATTTGGAGCTGAATAGTCAGCATGTCAGTGACAGTCAGGTCAGTGTGACGGTGGTATCGCGGTAAGCTTGCCGCATGCTCATCATGCAAAAAGGGGGTGCTTCAATACCCCCTTTGATGTTGAACTATTTATTTTTCTTAGATTTGGAAGCTCCCTTTGCAGAATCTTTGGAAGCGTTTTTATCTCCCTTGCGGAAACGGTCCCAAATTTTTTTCTTCTTGGGCGGTGTAATGATTGTTCCGCCGCGGACACTTTTGATTTCTGTAATGTAAATTCCGCTGATCACGACTTTGACTTCCTTTTTTACAGGAATGGCCTCAAATACTTTGCCGTCAGCAATCAGAGACATTACCCTGGGGCCGATTTTGGCTTTTACAATGGGCATCTTGATACGGCGCATGTACTTTGGGGTCTGTTCCAAAACCATGTCTGGCAGTCCCGATTCTTTTAGTTTCATCTTCTTTTTATCGATAACGAGCATGGAAACGGTCTGGGCCATGGCTTTCATCTGCTTTTCCTGTTCAATCTGCCGTTTCTGCAGCTTGCGGCCAAAGATGACGAGTGCGACCAAAATACCGATAAGAACGACGATGATACCAATAATTAAGTATCCCCACCAAGGCATCTTTGCAATTCCTCCTATCTGTAACAACTGCGTGCGATGGATTAACCACACTGAGATTCATTATAGCATTCATCGAGGGGAGACGCAACTGTTTTCTGAGGGGAATGGGCGGGACGCGGGAACAGAGTTGTGACAATATTGTAACAAATTGGAAGAAACGTAAGAAAAATGAAATCTTATAAGGGGTGACAGCCCCTATTTTTTGTGTTACAATAACTGTCTAGTATTTTGTTGGAGTCTGCCCTGGGGCGGGAGGCATCCAGGGATAAAGAAAGGAATAGAGGATTTCATATGAAGGTTGTAATATTAGCAGGAGGGTTTGGCACTCGGATCAGCGAGGAAAGCTATCTGAAGCCTAAGCCGATGATTGAAATCGGGGAGCGCCCGATTTTATGGCATATTATGAAGGAATATTCCCGGTACGGATTCAATGAATTTGTGATCTGTCTGGGGTATAAGCAGCATGTGGTGAAAGAGTTTTTTGCGGATTATTTTCTGCATACGTCGGATATTACGTTTGATCTGGCGACCAATGAGATGACTGTACACAATAATGTGGCGGAGCCATGGAAGGTGACATTGGTGGATACCGGGCTGAATACGATGACCGGCGGCCGGGTGAAGCGGATTCGTCCCTATGTGGGAGAGGAAACGTTTATGCTGACCTATGGAGATGGCGTGGCCAATGTGGATATTGCCGCACTGCTTCAGTATCATCAGTCCCATGGAAAGATTGCGACCATCACGACGGTGAATGTGGGACAGCGTTTCGGCATCATTGATGTGAATGATTCTGGAAAGATTGAAGCATTCCGGGAAAAAAATGAGGCAGACGGCAGCCTGATCAACGGCGGCTATATGGTGATGAATCCGGAAGTCTTTGATTATATTGAAGGCGACAGTACGGTTTTGGAAAAGGAACCGCTGGAAAATCTGGCAAAAGACGGTCAGCTGATGGCCTATCATCATACCGGATTCTGGCACTGCATGGATACCCAGAGAGACAAGAAGCGGTTGGAGGAAATGTGGAACAGCGGAAACGCTCCGTGGAAGACCTGGGAATAAAGAAAGTCAAGTGAGGCAGAGGAATGTTGGATTTGAATTTTTATAAAGGAAAGCGTGTTTTGGTAACCGGACATACAGGATTTAAGGGATCCTGGCTGTGCCGGATTTTAATTGGCGCGGGCGCCCAGGTGACGGGCTATTCGCTGAACCCTCCGACGCAGCCGAACCTGTTTTCCATCTGCGGGATGGAAGAACATATGGATTCCGTCATAGGAGATATCCGGGACCGGGACCATTTGATGGAGGTGTTCGATCAGGCGCAGCCGGAGATTGTGCTTCATCTGGCGGCACAGCCCATCGTGCGGGAATCCTACAAAGATCCGGTGGGGACTTATGAAACGAATGTGATGGGTACGGTGAATATTCTGGAGTGTATCCGTCAGCATTCCTGTGTCCGCTCGTTTTTAAATGTCACTACGGATAAGGTGTATGAAAATAAAGAGTGGGAGTGGGGATACCGGGAAAATGACCCTCTGGACGGATATGATCCGTATTCCAACAGCAAGTCCTGTTCCGAGCTGGTGACCCATAGTTATCAGAAATCGTTTTTTGCCGAACGGGCCACGGCTATTTCCACAGCCAGAGCCGGAAATGTCATCGGCGGCGGCGATTTTGCGGCAGACCGTATCATACCGGACTGTATCCGCGCGGCCCGTAAAAAAGAAGATATCATTGTGAGAAATCCGCATTCCACGAGACCGTATCAGCATGTGCTGGAGCCTCTTATGATGTATCTGACGATTGCCATGAAACAGTATGAAGATCCGGCCTTTGCGGGATACTATAACGTGGGACCGGATGATTCGGACTGCCTGAAAACAGGCCATCTGGTGGATCTGTTCTGCGAAGCGTGGGGCGGCATCCGGTGGATCAATCAGTATGACGGGGGACCCCATGAAGCCAACTTTTTGAAGCTGGACTGTTCTAAAGTGAAGACCGTGTTTGGCTGGCGGCCGACCTGGAATGTAAAGACGGCCGTTGAAAAGACGGTGGAATGGTCGAAAATTTATTTTGCGGGTGAAGACGCGGCAGCATGCATGGACCGGCAGATTCAGGAATTTTTGGCGGCCATGAAGATAGAAGGAAACCGATAGGAAGAGAACGATAGGTGCAATTGGTTGAAAAGGAGCAAAAGTCGAATGTTTGAACAGATGAATGAAGCAGAAGCAAAAAAACAGATTTTGGATCTGGTATCGGAATATTGTGATAAATATCATAATCAGAAAAAACCATTTTCCGAAGGCGACAGGATCCCATACGCATCCAGAGTGTACGACCATGAGGAGATGGTGAATCTGGTGGACAGTGCCCTGGAATTCTGGCTGACGGCAGGCCGCTATACGGAACAGTTTGAGCGGGAATTTGCCAGGTATTTGGGAGTAAAATATTGTTCCCTGGTGAACTCCGGTTCTTCGGCCAATCTAAATGCTTTTATGGCCCTGACATCCGACCTTTTGGGCGAGAGAAAGATTAACCGCGGGGATGAAGTGATCACAGTGGCCGCTGGTTTCCCGACGACGGTGAGTCCCGTGATTCAGTACGGAGCCGTGCCTGTTTTTGTGGATGTGACGATTCCGCAGTACAATATCGATGTCAATATGCTGGAAAAGGCGTATTCCGACAAGACGAAGGCCGTGATGATCGCCCATACCCTGGGAAATCCGTTTGACTTAAAGGCAGTTAAAGAATTCTGCGACCGCCATAATCTGTGGCTGATTGAAGACAACTGTGACGCTCTGGGAAGCAAGTACACCATTGACGGGGAAGAAAAGTTTACCGGAACCATCGGCGACATCGGAACCTCCAGCTTTTATCCGCCGCATCACATGACCATGGGAGAGGGCGGAGCTGTCTACACCAATCATCCGCTGTTAAACCGCATTATCCGTTCTTTCAGGGACTGGGGCCGCGACTGTGTATGCCCGTCCGGAAAAGATAACCTCTGCGGCCACCGGTTCGACAAGCAGTATGGCGAACTGCCTTTGGGATATGATCATAAATATGTCTACTCCCATTTTGGATATAATCTCCAGGCTACCGATATGCAGGCCGCGGTGGGATGTGCGCAGATTGCGAAATTTCCAGGATTTGTGGAGAGAAGAATCCACAATTTCAATCGGTTAAGAGAGGCGCTTAGAGGCATGGAAGACAAGCTGATTCTGCCGGAGGCTTGTCCGAATGCAAAGCCCAGCTGGTTTGGATTCCTGATCACCTGCAAAAAAGGCGTCAGCCGCAATCAGGTGGTGCAGTATGTGGAGAGCAGGGGCGTGCAGACCCGTATGCTGTTTGCCGGAAATATCATCAAGCATCCATGCTTTGACCGTCTGCGCGAAGAACAGACGGGGTATCGCGTGGTGGGAGACCTGACGAACACAGACCGTATTATGAATGATACCTTCTGGGTGGGCGTATACCCGGGCATGACCGATGCGATGATCGATTATATGGCCAAGACCATCCGGGAGGCCTGCCAGCAGTAAACCAGGCAGCATCGGCTCGGGTTTCCTAGTATAAATGGTATGATCCGTTATATATATGGTAGGGGCAGTGTGTGTTTGCTCTGACACCATAGATATGGAGGAATGGGAGGTTAGAATGAAGATAAAAGTATCGAATTATATTTCTCAGTTTCTGGTGGAGCAGGGGATTACCAATGTCTTTACCGTGACAGGCGGAGGTGCCATGCATCTGAATGATGCGCTGGGGCATCAGAAGGGGCTTACGTGCTTATACCAGCATCATGAGCAGGCCTGTGCCATCGCTGCGGAAAGTTATGCCAGAATCCACAATCAGATCGCAGTGCTCTGTGTGACGACGGGGCCGGGGGGGACGAATGCCCTGACCGGTGTGGTGGGCGCTTATCTGGATTCGATTCCCATGCTGGTGCTGTCCGGCCAGGTGCGCTACGACACGACGGCCAGAAGTACAGGACTGGGCATCCGCGCCATGGGCGATCAGGAATTTGATATCTGCAGGGCGGTGGATTCCATGACGAAGTACTGTGAGATGGTGATCGAACCGAAAAAGATCCGCTATTGCCTGGAAAAGGCGCTCTTTATGGCCCGGAACGGAAGACCGGGGCCGTGCTGGCTGGATATCCCGCTGAATGTACAGGGTGCCAATGTGGAGACGGAGGAGCTGAAGGGATACGATCCCGGCGAATATCAGAGTACGCTTCCGCCGAAGGTAACCGCGGAGACGGTGGACGCCATCATCGAAAAGATCCGGGCGGCAAAACGGCCGGTGTTTTATGCCGGTAATGGAATCCGCATCTCGGGCGGGTATGAAGCGTTCTGCCGGGTCATGGAAAAGCTGAATGTACCGGTGGTGACCTGCTGGGACAGCATCGACGCCATCTATGACGAGCATCCCCTGTATGTGGGCAGAGGCGGAATCATGGGCGATCGGCCCGGAAACTTTGCCGTGCAGAACAGCGATCTCGTATTTGCCGTGGGCAACCGCCTGAGCATCCGGCAGGTGGGGTACAATTATCAGACCTGGGCCCGGGCTGCCTATGTGATTGTCAATGATATCGATGCGGAAGAACTGAAAAAACCCACCCTCCATGTGGATATGCCGGTGTGGGCGGACGCGAAAGATTTGCTGGAACAGATGGATGCCCGCCTTTCAGGAACCGAAACGGTATTTTGCGGCGAGGATTGGATCCGGGTATGCCAAAACTGGAAACAGAAGTATCCGGTGGTGCAGCCGAAGCACTACAAAGAGGGCGAGTATGCCAACGTATACGCGTTTATTAAGGAGCTGAGCAGACGGCTGAATGAGAACCAGATCACAGTGGTGGGAAACGGTTCCGCCTGCGTGGTGGGAAGCCATGGATACGTCATCAAAAAAGGACAGCGGTTTATCATCAACTCTGCCATCGCTTCCATGGGCTATGACCTTCCGGCCGTGATCGGGGCCTGCATGGCCGATCACAGTCAGGATTTGATCTGTGTGACCGGGGACGGCAGCATTCAGATGAATATCCAGGAGCTGCAGACCATCTGGCATCACCAGATGCCCATTAAAATCTTCCTGATCAACAACGGCGGCTACCATTCCATTCGCCAGACCCAGACCAATTTCTTCGGAGAACCGCTGGTGGGCGTCGGCGTGGACAGCAGGGATCTGAGCTTCCCGGATATGTCGAAGCTGGCTCCGGCCTATGGATTCCCCTACCGCAGGATCACGAAAAACAGCGAATTGGGTCCGGTGATCGAGGAGACGCTGGCGCTGAAGGGACCGGCCATCTGCGAGATCTTCGTGGACACAGTGCAGAAGTTCGAACCGAAATCCGCCACCAAACGTCTGCCGGACGGCACGCTGGTGTCCGCGCCGCTGGAGGATCTGGCTCCGTTTTTGGATGAAAAAGAGCTGGAAGAAAATATGTTTATTCCGCTGGTACGGGAGTAGAGTGATGGAACAGAAAGTGGCGATAAAACGGGCAGTCATCACCGGGGCGACGGGGATGATCGGGGCAACGCTTGCCAGACTGCTCTTAAAAGACGGTGTGGAGGTGACCGCGCTGATTCGGCCGGGAAGTCCCAAGAGGGGGCAGCTGCCGGAGCATGAACGGTTACATATCGCGGAATGCAGTTTGGATGAGTTGGGAACACTTTCTCTGGAGGATGGACGGCCGTATGACGCCTGGTTTCATCTGGGATGGATGGGTACCTACGGAGATTCCAGAAATGATGTGTATCTGCAGAACCGCAATATCACCCATACGCTGGATGCCGTGACTCTGGCCCACCGTCTGGGATGCCGGGTCTTCGTGGGAGCCGGATCCCAGGCCGAGTATGGCAGGGTCAGGGAAAATACCGCCTGGAAAGGAAAAGAAGAGCATCCGGTCGGGATACCTTTGGATGATACTGTTCCGGAACGGCCGGAGACCGGTTATGGGGCGGCCAAACTTTGCGCAGGAAGACTGAGCCGGATTTTGTGTGAGTCCTTGGGGATGCGTCATGTGTGGACCCGCTTTTTAAGCGTCTACGGGCCGTTTGACAATTCCTATACCATGGTGATGTCAGGCATTTACCGGATGCTTCGGGGGGAGAGTCCGGATTATACAAAAGGGGAGCAGATGTGGGACTACATCTATTCCGAAGACGCCGCCAGGGCCATGTATCTGGCGGCTGTGTATGGACGGGATCAGGCTGTCTACTGCATCGGCAGCGGGACAGCCAGGCCCCTGGCTTCTTATATTTGCAGGATTCGCGATGCGGCGGCGCCTGGCCGTGAAATCGGGATAGGAAAACTTCCCTATCCGCCTGGGCAGGTGATGTATCTGTGCGCGAATATCAGCAAACTGACAGAAGACACCGGATTTGAGCCGGAGATTTCCTTTGAGGAAGGAATCCGCCGGACTGTGGATTGGTGCCGAGAAGAGATGAAAAGGAAATAATGGAACTATGAAGAAAGTAAGCATTGTTGTACCATGTTTTAATGAAGAAGAGAATGTCGTGCCGCTCAGCGCGGCGATAATCGAGGAGTTTCGGACACAGCTTCCCGCCTATGATTATGAAATCATTTTTATAGACAATGATTCGAAGGATCAGACCAGAACGCTTCTCAGGGAGCTCTGTGCGGGAAATCCGAAGATCAAAGCCATCTTCAATGCCAAAAATTTCGGTCAGTTTAACTCACCTTATTACGGGCTTCTGCAGGCGACGGGTGATTGTGCCATCCTCCTGGCAGCGGATTTTCAGGACCCGGTGGAAATGATCCACAAATTTGTCCATGGATGGGAAGAGGGCTATAAGATTGTCATCGGAATCAAGACAAAAAGCAAGGAAAGCAAGCTGATGTATTTCCTGCGAGGCTGCTACTATAAGACCATCAAAAAATTGTCCGATGTGGAGCAGATCGAGCAGTTTACCGGATTCGGATTGTACGATAAGAAATTCATCGGCGTATTAAAAGAATTGGATGATCCGACGCCGTTTCTGCGCGGTGTGGTGGCAGAGCTGGGATTCCGAAGAAAAGAAATTCCTTATACGCAGCCCCAGAGACGGGCCGGCAAGACCAGCAACAACTGGTACCGACTGTTTGATGCTGCCATGTTAAGCATAACCTCCTATACGAAGGCAGGAATCCGCATAGCAACGATTCTCGGCATCATCAGCTGCTGCGTCAGTCTCGTCGTGGCCGTTGTCTATCTGATTCTGAAACTGCTCAACTGGGATAATTTCCAGGCTGGCATGACGCCGATTTTAATCGCAGTCTGCCTGCTGGGATCGGTGCAGATTTTCTTCATCGGTATGATCGGAGAATACATTTTGAGCATCAACAGCCGTGTCATGAGACGGCCCCTTGTGGTGGAAGAAGAGCGCATTAATTTTGATGGGGAAAAAGAGGAAACCTCTGGAAAAACGTCATCAGAGACAGAGAAAGGAAACGGGTGATCAGCCATGAAGACACAGGAAGCTTTGGATCAGATCCATGCCTGTCACCGTCTCATCATACGGGAGATGGAACGGATTTGCGAAAAACATCACATTCGCTTTTTCCTGGAGAGCGGCACCCTTTTGGGCGCCATCCGTCACCACAGCGCCATACCGTGGGACGACGATGCGGATACGGCGATGCTCCGGGAAGATTTTGAACGATTTCAGAACGTGGTGAGAGAGGAACTGTCCGACGACTTTATCTATGTGGAGCCGGACGACATGGGAGAACAGGCCATCTTTGACTATGTGCCCCGCGTCATGTACCGTCCGTCGGTCATCCGGGAAGACAGTGCAGAAGAACAGTTTTACGGGAACGGCCTGAATAATCATGTTAGTGTGGATATCTTTATCATTGATGACCTGCCGGATCAGCCGCTCATGAGAAAGGCCATACAGGGCATGCTGTATGTTCTTTACGGGCTGGGCCTGGGCCACCGCTATGAACTGGACTGGGAGAAATATAAGGGAGCCAGCCGTCTGGCAGTGTCCGTATTATCTAAGCTGGGAAAACGAATCCCCGCAAAAGCGATCCGGCGCTGGTACGACCGGGTTTCCCAGTGGGGGCGGAACCATAATACCAAACACCATGCCTGCTTCTACAGCAATTTTTTGATACAGGACATTCACCTGGTGTACGATAAGAGATGGTTTGGGGAGACCGTGAAAGTGACACTGGATAAAGAAGAATTTCCGGCGCCAAAAGAATGGAACAAAGTGCTTCGGACCATCTATGGAGATTATATGAAACTTCCGCCGGAAAAAGACCGGGTCTATACCCATTGCCAGCCGGAGTATGTCAGGATCGACATGCCGGAGTCTGGGATGGGACGCGGACCGATTAGAAATGGGTGAAAACATACATGAAAATAAAAGCAATGAAACGGTTTGCCGCTGATTTCGTCTACGGGGCAGTGGCGCTGGTCGTGATGAACGGCGTCCTCAGTTTTCTCGTCTATCCGTTTATGGAGAAAGTGCTGGGAACGGCCGGGCAGGGGAAAATCCTGTTTTTCACGGCGATCATGGGACTGATGGCGTCTGCCTGCGGTTCCGGCGCCAATTATGCCAGAATGAAGATTTCGACGAGGAGCGAAACCGTAAATGGTGACTACAACTGGTTCCTGACCGGAATCGCCGCGCTGGCCTGTATCGTCACAGCCATCGCGATCTGGATCAAAGGAGACAGTGCGGGGGCGACAGGAGTAGGAATTGCTGTACTGATTATTGCAACCATCATCCGGTATTACGCGGATGTTCAGTTCCGTTTGGATCTGAATTATAAGGGATTTTTCATCTATTATATGGTGATTGCCGGAGGCTATCTCGTCGGACTTTTACAGTTTTTCGTGACCAAATCCTGGGTCACCATGCTGCTTTTGGGGGAAGTGGCGGGACTTGTCTACGTGACTGTCCGCGGAAGTATCTTCCGCAGACCGTTTTTTAAGCGTTCCAGTCAGTATAAAGAAAACCGGAATGTGATGATTTCCCTCTCTGCCGCCTATCTGATGTCCGATTTTGTCTCCTACTCCGACCGACTTTTGCTGCCGCTTTTGGCGGTAAACGGCGATGAGGTGACCGCGATCTTTTATTATGCCACCCTGGTGGGGAAAATGGTATCGCTGCTTTCCACACCGTTAAACGGCGTCATCGCCGGACATTTGGCAAAATACCGCGGGCAGCTGACGAAAAAGATGTTCAGCGGTATTGTGGGAATCATGGTATTGCTCGGCATCCTTTTCACTGTAGGAAGCGTCATCGGTTCCCATATCTTTGTCGGCCTGTTTTATCCCAGCAATTATGAAGCAGCCAGGCCCCTTTTTTGGGTGGCCAACGCGGGCCAGGTCTTCTTCTTTTTATCCAATACCATGATGACCGTGGTGCTGCGCTTTGCCTCCGAAAAATATCAGGTTTACATGGGCGTGATCTACACCATCCTGTTTTTCATCGTCGTGGTTCCGCTGCTCTTAAACTTTGGCGTGTGGGGAATGGCATATGGGCTTCTGATCATCAATCTGCTGAAATTCCTGGTGATTACGGGGCTGGGATATCTGGGACTGATGAACGGGAGACGCGCGGTGAAATCGAAAGTGAAATAAAAATAAATGGATTCCAATTGATTGTGAAGCATGCTTCGCAGACAGCGGAGCAGATGGCAGCTGCTTATTGTGATCCGGCGCTGAAAAAGAAAAGGGAGCAGATTCCCTTCTTTTTCAGCGCTTTTTTATATATGGAGACAAATGCGGCATGAAGTCATTTTTCACGGCCGCACCTGCTGAAAAAAGGCGGCATACGAAAAAAGACAGTATACTCGTCCGGCGATGACAGGACGATTTCCTTCTGATACTGTATAAAGTTTCGCAGAATGCTTTGACAATCATAAATAAATGCAATATAATGATTGTATAAGATAAATAGTCGAAAAAAATAACTTGGAATGTTAAATTGAAAAGCAATAGAAGATGCGGGTGAGACAACCGATACGGCTTTAAACGTTATGGAGATGGTACAGGGGAGGGATCGGATGAGAAGAACAGGGATAGTAGTGGGAATAATCCTAATGCTGATGGCAGCGGGATGCGGAAGTGAGACGAAGATGCAGGAAAGCGCCATCGAACTTCAGACACCTGAGGGAACGGTTAGCGTGGAAGAAGATGAACCGCTGACTAGTGACGCCGATATGGAAACAGAAGAAAATTGGGAAGATCATCTGATGCCGCTGCCGGATGAATTGAAAAGCATGGATGGAAGCCAGGAATGGCAGGAGGGAATGAAAGAATATTGCGAAGAGTCAGCTCCCTTCTGGAAAAAACTGCTGGAGCGAGTACCATTGAAGTGGGGAGAAGAAATACCAGAGTTGGGACCATATGAGGCAATGGCAGGACTTTTGACAAATTGGGGGATTGTCAATCAACAGGCAATGATGGGAAGTTTATATCAGATAAATGGATTTCATACGACAGAAGTAGGAGGAGGTCTCATACAAGACGGAACATACTTCCAGCCATACCTTATGAATGAACATGAAATGAAAGAAGGGCAAGGCGCAGGGGATGGTTATTATACGAAAATCCATGGAATCTTTGCCAATGGAGGAGATGGAGAGCTATATTACAATCTTAAGGATGAGGAGGGAAACGTGGTGTGGGAATATACGCAGGGACCGGGCTGTGGCCAGGTATTCAGCGATGTGGAACTGAAGGCCGGGAAATATACCATGTATATTGAAATCAAGAGCGGAAATCCGTTCCCCAGTGGAAGAGTATATGAATTTTACCGGTTTACAGAAGAGGAAAATAAGAAAGCCATGGAGGAGTACGCGCAGTTTCATGGAGAGGAAAATTAAGAAAATAGGCAATTGATATATAGATGGGAAAAGAAAGTCCGTACAGGGAAGATGAGGGTAATCTGGGGAAGGAGGGGACGGGCATATGAAAAAGCAAATTTGCTTCATAGGGATAACGGCGGTACTGCTATTTTCGGGATGTGGTTCCCATGTGGAGGATGGAGAGGAGACTATTGTGCTGCAAACTCCTGTGATCGAGACGGCGATGGGGACAGAAGAGGAAGATACGGAAGCGGAAGAAAATTGGGAAGATCATCTGCTGCCGGTGCCGGAGAGTTTAAAACAAATGGAAATAGGAACACCAGAATGGCAGGAGGAGATGGAAGAATACTGTAGGGAAGCAGCGCCGTTCTGGAAAAGAATAGTAGAACGGGCGCCGCTGAAATGGGGAGAAGAAATTCCGGAGTTAGGTCCTCATGAAATGATAGCAGGTTTTCTGACTATGTGGGGTTATGTGGATCAACAGGGAATGGATTCACTTCTCTATGTGAAGAATGCATTCCAACTTTTAGACTTGGATGGGACAGGAGTCATAGAGGATTCGACATACCTTCCCTATATAACAACAACCGAAATTGAAAAAAGTGAGACGGAAGGCTATCATACAAAACTTCATGGTATCTTTGCCAATGGAGGGGATGGAGAGATGCAGTATACGCTGAGGGATGAGGAAGGGAATATAGTATGGGAGCATACGCAGGGACCGGGATGTGACCAGATCTTCTGCGATGTGGAGTTAAAAGAGGGAACGTATACAATGTGTACAGAAGTAAAGAGCGGAAATCCGTTCCCGAATGGGGCACAATGTGAATATTACCGATTTACCGATGAGGAGAATGAGAACGCCATGAAAGAGTATGCGCAGTTTCATGGAGAGGAAAATTAAGAAAACAGGCAATTGACATATAGATGGGAAAAGAAAGTCCGTACAGGGAAGGAGGGGATGGGTATATGAAAAAGCAAATTTGCTTCATGGGGATAACGGCGGTACTGCTATTTTCGGGATGTGGTTCCCATGTGGAGGATGGAGACGAGACTATTGT
>DVJD01000085.1 GCA_018710785.1 Candidatus Fimimorpha excrementavium | reverse complement strand
AAAACTGTTCAATATCTTGCCGGGCATGAAAACAGTAAGACGACTATGGACATTTACGCGCAGGTGAAGTATAATAAACCGGAGGAACTTCTGAGTGTTGTAAATGCTGCATTTGCTCCATCTGTTGGTGTCTAAAATGCCCCCATTTTTATGATTAAATACTGGGGCAACATTTGAGGGCAGAGGCCAAAAAGCCCATAAAATCAAGGAAAACCGGCGCTAAACTGTACGCCAGTACGGTCTCAAAGCAGCCCGTCGCGCTCCCCAGTTCTCCAAGAGATAATTTCCCTTGCGGGATGTCAAAAACCCCCGAAACTTTGGTTTTCGGGGGTTTTTTAATTCCCACTTGCCGATGTCGGTTTTGGCTGTGCTGTCCGATACGCCGATAAGGGGGAGGGGAATATGTTCGGATGTCTTATTTTGTCAAGTAGTTAAAAACCTGTTTTATATATTGAAGTTTATACCCCCGTACCTCAAGAGGACAGTTTCTTTCACCTGGAATTTCCAGATTAAAAAGGCCATCATAGCCAATCTCATTCAGTGCAGATACCACCGTTTCAATGTCAACGCTTCCCCGGCCAAACGGCATCATATGCTGGTCACATTCTCCTTCGTTATCAGCGATGTGCAAAGCCTTCAAATGTTCTCCGGCCTCTTTTATAAACGCACGCTGATCACGAAATTCTGTCAGATTTAAATGGCCTGTGTCCAAACATATTCCCAGATTATCGCTGCCCACTTGGTTAATGAACCATAAAAGTTCCCCGGCATTTTTACCCATACGGGGTAAATTTTCTAAACAAATTGTCAGATCCGAGCCTTTTAAATATTCGGTAAGTTGACGGAGAACTGCGGCGTTTTTTTCTCTTTTCTCGTGGAATGAAATGTTGCTTTCGGGCATTTCATCGCAATGCAGAACTGCCGCTTTTATACCGATGGCAGAAAACAAATCCAACCAATTTTTCAATATTTCGACCACCGGCATTGTTTCATTACACAGACGAATGGTTAAATACAAATGCCCTTGCAATACATTTACATTATGTGCTTGGCAGAATTTTTTAAATTCCGTTCCGACCGTACGCGCATCCCCGCGGGAAAGCAAAACTGCCGCATGCTCGTCAGAAAGTTCGCAGTAGGAATAGCCGTTCCTCTCAAGTTCTAAGATGGCATCCTCCGGCGATAAGTCCATATAGTAGCTTGACCACATACTGAGTTTCATAATTTCTTACCTCGCTTCCTGGTTTTGATTTTGCTTGGCCCATGTGCGAAAGCAATTTGTTCCATTACTCCTACTTCATATTATCCGCATATGTTTCTTTATAATTTTTTCCCCACACCCCCATTGCGTCGATGATGGGCCGCATCGATTCACCAAATTCGCTCAGAGCATATTCGACCTTTGGGGAAACTTCCGGATAAAGTGTGCGGGTAATGAGCCCGTCCGCTTTCATGGAACACAGCCTGTCCAAACGTGTCCATGGAGCAATGGGAGGCTACTGGCGGCAGGAGAGGGAGCCCTGAACTATAGGATGTCTTTTAGCAGCCGAAACTGGCAGGCAGCCAGGACCTCTTTTGGCAGGTTATAATTGCTTTTGATCCAGCGCATTGTCATGCCGATGAGCCCACTCGCATAAAAAGCACTTACAGAATCCACTGGACCGGGCAGCAGGCTGCCTTTAGAAGCTTTTTCATTTAGACATTTGGCAATATGACGATTGATAAACTGGTAGAATAACTCGATCAATTCGGCATTGTCGGTTTGAAAAAGATTGCAGAAGAGAGTCCCTTTTTCTTCGCAGGTGTTTAAAAATACAATGAAAAAATCTTTTGGAGGACGTGCTTCCATAACTGCATCCCATTCCTTGGAGATGCGGTTGAGACAATAGGAAAGCAATTCATATTTGTCATGAAAATGCAGATAAAAGGTACTGCGTACAATCATGGATTTTGTACATAGTTCATTTACTGTGATTTTTGGAAAGGGTTTACTCTCCAACAGGCTCAGCAGAGTATCTGCGAGAAGGTCTTTTGTTTCTGTCTGACTCTTTTTATTCATGCGCGGAGTCTCCTCTAAAGGCTTATTTAAATTCATCATAAAGGATTTTATCCGAAATCACAATAAAAAATATATTAAAAATGCATGAAAATAGACATATTTGAAAATGTGTATCGTCCATATGAAATTATAATCCTTTATATTTGGAATAATAAGGAGATTCAGCAGCGTATGCAGGGCAGGCATAAAAGATACGAGTTGAAAAGGGTGGGACTTTAAAAGTGTTTAGGAATAAAAAAAACATATGGATAATTCCGGTTTACGGCATTCTTTATATGGTGTCATTTATCTTGGTGGAGAAAAAAGATGCCAAACTACATATCGTTCATTCTGTTATAGATGATTATATACCGTTTTGCGAATATTTTATCATTCCGTATGTACTGTGGTTTTTGTATGTTGCCTGTGTTTTATGCTATTTTGTGTTCGGTCGGGTAGGAAAAAGGGAATATTATCAGTTGATTGCCACGCTGGGAACCGGCCTGACTATCTTTATAATTACCTCGTTTGTATATCCCAATGGACAGACATTAAGACCGGAATTGACCGGGGATGGAATCTTTATACGGGCGGTGCGGATATTGTATCAGATAGACACCCCCACAAACATTCTTCCAAGTATGCATGTTTTTTGCGCAGCCGCATGTTGGCTTGGGCTGTATGAACATGGAAAGACGGAATCGGAGAGGGATTTCGGCAAACTGGCTGGCGGGCAGAAACCTATGAAAGGGAGAATACTCCTCCTTGGGACAGGATTGCTGACGATTTTGATTATTTTGTCTACGGTATTTCTGAAACAGCATAGTGTGATAGACGGGATGACAGCATTGCTGCTGAATGCTGCATGCTATCTGATATTTTACAGACTTATACCGATGTATTATAAAAAACTGGTTCCTTTGATATCAAAAAGAAAGAGTTTGATCATACCAAATCAATTCAGTGTCATTGGAAGGATTCTTGCCTTTCTATTTTTGGGAATTTTTGTTTCTATGTTTTTTTCTCAAATATGATTATGTCCGTCTGTCTCAAAAAGGGACTTGGGGAGTTCTCATGGTGCTCTTGCCATCTACAGCAGACCGAATCTGCGTTTTATTCCCATCCGGCCCGAACATACCACGCGAAGCGTATTGGTCTGGAAGAAAAAACATCTGTTTTCTATGGCCACTTCGTTGTTTATTCAGGAAATCAACATGATGCGGGCAAATATGGAGTAGGGGGGTGTCCTCCCGGCGAAATGGATGGGGTGATGGATTGGAGCAGCAAGAGTTATAACCGGCAGAAGGACTGCTTGACAAATAAGGAGGGAAAATCATATGCAGTATACAAAATTAGGAAATTCGGATTTGACGGTTTCCCGCATCTGTATGGGATGTATGGGATTTGGCGATGCCAAAAACGGACAGCATAGCTGGACGCTGGATGAGGAGCACTCCCGTGAGATCATCAAGCGGGGCCTGGATTTGGGTGTCAATTTCTTTGATACCGCCATCGGCTATCAGAGCGGCACCAGTGAGCAGTATGTGGGCAGAGCAGTCCGGGATTTTGCAAAACGGGAGGATGTGGTGATTGCTACCAAGTTCCTGCCGCGCACCCAGGAGGAGATTGCTGCCGGAATCAGCGGACAGCAGCACATCGAGCAGATGATCGATACCAGCCTGAAAAACCTGGGGCTGGACTATGTGGATCTTTATATATACCATATGTGGGATTATGAGACGCCCCTTTATGACATTATGGAGGGACTCAACCGCATTGTGGAAGCCGGAAAAGTTCGGTATATCGGCATTTCCAATTGTTTTGCCTATCAGCTGGCCAAGGCAAATGCATTGGCCCAAAAAGAGGGATTTGCGCAGTTTATCTCCATCCAGGGGCATTATAATCTGATTTTCCGTGAGGAAGAGCGGGAAATGGCCAAACTCTGTGCCGAGGACAACATTGCCATGACACCCTACAGTGCGCTGGCGGGAGGCAGGCTCTCCAAGCATCCGGGGGAAACGTCCAAGCGTCTGGAAGAAGACGGCTATGCCAGGTTTAAGTATGACTCCACGGCAAAGCAGGACGCGGTCATCATCGGCCGGGTGGCTGAGCTGGCAGAAAAGAGGGGCGTGACCATGACGGAAATCGCTCTGGCCTGGCTGCTTGCCAAAGTGACGGCTCCGGTGGTGGGAGCGACAAAACTGCACCATATCGAAGGAGCAGCCAGAGCCGTGGAGCTTACTCTGACGCCGGAAGAGTGCACCTATCTGGAAGAGGCGTATGTTCCCCACAAACTGGTGGGAGTGATGGCGCAGAATACTCCGGCCGCAGCCAAGGAACCGCATGTTTGGTCCACTGGCAGTCAGAAGATTCAGGGCAGAGGAGCGAATGAGAAGACCGTTTCCTGAACAGGATTCCATCGGGGAATATTTTAAAATGGCACAAAAGAAAGTCTGTGACAAGGAGGTCAAAATGCAGATTCCGCGGCTTTTCTTACCATTCCTGTTATTTGGAAGCATGGAATATGATGGCTGCAATAATATGATGTTTTAAATAAAATTCTGCAGACTGTTTCGATAGTCTCTGGGCGACATTCCAACCTGCTGCATGAACAGGCGATTGAAGTAGGAGACACTTTCGTAGCCCACCCGCATGGAAATCTCCAGGATGGGCAGGTTGGTGGCAGAGAGCAATTCCTGGGCACGGTCGATGCGGATCTTATTGATGATCTGGCTGGGGGTCTGATGATAATATTTTTTTAGCTGCCGTGTCAGGTGCTCCTGACTGCGTCCGCTTACTCTTACCAATCCCTGTATCCCCTCCCGCATGATTTCCGGGCGCTTCAGGGCATCTACGGTCTGGCATAGCCACGGGGGTATGTCGGTATGGATCTGGGAATCGGAAATGGTCTGAGAAAGCAAAATGGTCTGCAAAAGACTGAAAACCAGAGATTTCTTATGCTCCGGCAATTCCTCCGGCAGCAGCTCGACACGGAGCAGAAGATCCAGCAATTCTTCCACGATGAGCATCTGCGTAGCGCTGAGGGATCCCTGGCAGCTGAGTTTCGGTTCTTTTTCGGCGAAACCGGCGGGGGTTTTCAGATGCTCATAAAAATCCGTGGGAAAAGAAATATTGACCAGGGATGCCGTTTCCCTGGAAACCTTTTGAAAACAGTGAATATCCGTGGAATGGATCAGGCGGAAATCACTCCGGCGCATGAGAAACGATTCGGAATTAATGGTATGCAGCATTTCTCCCTTTTTTATAAAGAACAATTCACAGAAATCATGGGTATGCAGTTCTGTGGGACTGGCGGAATTCAAAACCGTCTCGATGATTGCGATTCCGTATGGCTGTTTCGGCACATCTTTAAAATATAATGTCTTCATCCTGTTTCTCCCATTTTGGAAATAAACGATTGTGATATCAATATACTTCATTTATCATCAATATTCAAGTAGAATGCCGATGTTTTTTCGAGTAGGATATGGACAGATGATAAAGCAATGAATGATTAAAAAATGAAACATGAATCGTTGATTTGGATCCGATAGAGAACCGTAACCATTAAATCAACATAATTCATGTTTGAAAATGAAACCGATCGTATAAAATGGGAGGTATGTATTATGAGCAGCATTGCAGAAACCGTTTCGCCTTTTACCATGGAGGAAGAAATCATTTACTGTCAGAAATTCACCAGCGTATATAAAGAACATCAGCATGACAGCGCCGCATCCCGGGAGGCCGCCTGCCTGGAGGTGCAGTATCCGGCCTGTATGTGTCCGCCCCAGCCGGGGGATTTGCTGGTTGGGAGGTACTATCATCCGCTGGTTTTGTTTTCTCCCCAGGCCTGCTCCTCTCTGGGCTACTGCTTTGACGAAGCAAAGCTTAGAAGGTGGGAGAACAGCGGTCAGCTTGGCTACGCCCAGAGAAGGGATTTAAGTGAGCTGGAAGCTTTCTGGAAATATGAAAATACAAACCAGTACATTCGGTCACACGATACTCCCCTCATGAAGCAGTGGCTTTCCCATGAGGATTTTACCAAGGATCGGGCAGTGGCATATTCCCTTTACCGCCTGAGCGGGACCCACCAGGATTTCGGAACGCTTCTCAAATACGGGGTGGACGGCCTTCATGAGCGGATCACAGAAAAACAGGCCTACGCAGACGCGGAAAGTCTGGACTTCTATGACGGCCTTCACCGTGTGCTGAACACATTTTCACGGATCTGTCAGTACTATGCGGAGGAAATAGAGGCGCTTTTGCAAAGCGAATCCACAGACCCTGCATGGAAAACGGAGCTGGAAGAAATGAAGGCATGTGTGGCCCATATCGCCCACGCACCGGCTTCCAGTTTCCGGGAAGCGATTCAGCTGACGTATCTGTGGTGGGTATATTCGGGATCCGCCAATTTTGGAAGGATGGATACCTATCTGGGAGAGTATTATGTCCATGACGTGGATCATGGGATGATAACCGAGCAGAGGGCGCAGGATCTGCTGCTGGCCCTTTGGAACATGATGGTGCTTAAAAACCAGGTGTATGACTGCCGGATCTTTGTGGGAGGAAAGGGGCGCAAAAACGAGGCGGTATGCGACCGCTTTGCCCTTCTGGCCATCCAAACCACCAGACGGTTCCATGATGTGGTTCCCCAGCTGTCTCTGCGCATTTATAAAGGAATGAATGAAAAGGTGTACGATGCGGCCCTGGAAGCTGCGCTGTTTCACGGAAAAGATGCTGAGACAGGTGAGCAGATCGGAATCGATACGGGCGGACTGGAGACCTACGCCTCCTTTGATGATCTGCTGGATGCCTACAAAAAACAGGTGGAACACTTTGTCGCCCTGCTGGCCAAAATGGAAGAAGCGGAATATGTGTATGCCAGCCGGAAGTGTGCATTTTTGACCTTTTCCCTGCTGTTTGACGACTGCATCGCCAGAGGAAAGCCGCTGCTTGGCGGCGGTGTCCGCTATTTGGGCGGAACGCTGGAGTCCTAAGGCAATGTCAATACCGCCGACAGTCTCACGGCCATCAAACAGCTGGTTTTCGATGAAAAAAAGCTGTCGGCCCAAGAGCTGCTGACCGCCCTTCGAACCAATTTCAAGGGGATGCCCATGGTCCATCCGGAAAGACACAAAGACCTGATCGTGCGGGTGGGAGGCTTCAGCGCCCGGTTCATCGATTTGGGCCTGGATGTGCAGCAGGAATTGCTGTCCCGTACCCTGCATGGAGGAAACTAATGGGAAACATAAGCCTGAAATGGAGATTAAAATGAGCAAAACAGGTACCATATTTAACATACAGCGGTTTTGCATCCACGATGGTCCGGGGATACGTACCACGGTTTTCTTTAAGGGGTGTCCCCTCTCCTGCATCTGGTGTCATAATCCGGAATCCAAGCGGCCGCAGGTGCAGCTGTCCTACCAGCGCCATCTGTGTGTGAACTGCAGAGAATGCGAGAAGGTCTGCCAACAGCAGGTGCATGATTTTTCCACAGGCGTGCATCGGCTGGATTACGCCAAATGCCTGGCCTGCCAAGTCTGCGTCCAGGCCTGTCCCGCCATGGCGCTGGAACTGATCGGCCAGACCCTGTCGGTGGAAGAGGTCATGGAGACGGTAAAAAAAGACGCCTCCTACTAGGAAAGCTCCGGGGGCGGCGTCACCCTCTCCGGGGGAGAACCCCTGTATCAGCCGGAGTTTTGCGTGGAGCTTTTGCAGGCGTGCAGGAAGCAGGGGATTCACACCTGCGTGGAAACCAGCGGATTCTGCAGTCCGGCGGTTTTGGAACAGGCGGCCCGGTACACGGATTTATGCCCTATCACACCATGGGCGCGGAGAAAGCGGCAAAGATCGGCACCGACTATTCCCTGGACATTCCGGCAGCGGATCCATCCCTGGTGTCCCAGTGGCGTCAGCGTCTGGAAACGCTGGGGTGTGGGAAATTGGCATCATGAAAATTCGGAGCCTGCTTTTCTCAAGCGTTTGGACGCAGCTTAAGGATCAGGGCGTCGCAGGCCGGTCAGCTCCTCAAACTCTGTCAGGAATCCATCATCCATGGAAAGATACAGGGTGGCCCCCTGGGCAACCCGCTGTTTCAGCCGGTCATAAGAATATTTGCTCATGGTCAGGTTGGTAACCGAGGGGAGCAGATACAAAGGGCTGTCCGGCAGTTCCTGCTCGCAGTAGGAAAAATCCAGGGTCAGATTGGCCTGTTTTGCCAGGACATAAGTCATGTAGGCGATGCCCCAGTGGTCCTGCCCCTGGGTCAGAATGCATACGCCGTCGGCCGTGCGGCGGGGAAGATTCAGGTTCAGCCGATCCATGAGCTGAGAAAATTGTTTCATTTCCAGCAGCATGGGCTTGGGGCGGCGTTTCACACCAGCATGCCCAGTTCCCGCTCGCACATGTTCCAGTCATAGGGAGGGGCGGTCAGCTTTGTCTGATCATGGGCACACCACCAGAGCAGACCGGTGGCGCCGTTTGCCCAATTGGAAAAAAGATTGGCGCGCATGAACTGTGCGGTGTGTTCCTCATCGGCGATCATGGGGCCCATTCCCCCGATTTCTTCCACCAGACATGGTTTCTGTGAAATAGTGGCATAATACTGGGTTTGAGCCGTGGCATGCAGCAGGGTGCGGCAGGAAGTCAGAGGATCCACCAGGCAGTGCTCCACCCAGTACGGGTAGGGATGGGTGGTCAGCTCGTCGGTCAGTTCGCCCTGATCCTGGATGGTCCAGCCTTTTTCCAATTCCAGCGAGTGCATCCCGGAAAAAATCTTCCGGGAGGGATCCTGGGCCCGGATGGCGTTGGTGATGAAGGCGGTCCAGCTGTAGGCCTCTTCTTCAGAAAGATCCGCTCCCATGCAGTTGCATTCATTGCCCAGATCCCATGCGTAAATACAGTTCTGATCCCGGAAGCGGGAGACGATCCCTTTGATCAGCATCTGCTGAAGCTTCAGTGCCAGGGGATCGCGGAACACATTTTTCCCATGAAGAGCAGGGGGAACATACAGGCGTCCGCTCATCCAGCCGGTGACCAGTCCCACAATCAGGCGAAATCCGTGTTTCTGCGCCAGCGCGCAGAAGTTCTGAAAACGGGAAAGCATCCTTTCGTCCAGATAGTAGGGATTGGCCGGACGGGAATCCCCCGAAAGGCGCAGCTGCCTTGGCTGGCCGCTGCTTCCATATAATTGCTCCACAGGCTGAAAATCGCGCCAATTGGGGAAGATGCGAAGAATCTCGATTCCATTTTCCTTCCGTGTGCGCAGGTCTTCCTCCACTGCATTTTTATCCCAGCAGCGCCACATATCGGCTCCTGCGTTGGATGCCCAATAATTGCATCCCAGTAAAAAGGTTTCACTCATTGTATGCTCCATTTCTGCGCGGCTTGTCGGCATAGGGGATCTGCGGATGCCGCGCGGCCGCAGACCCCGATTCATGGCTCATGGACAGTTAGAATTATCATACGGAAAAAAGGATCCGCCGTCTATCCGCATTTTGATTTAAAATGCAGTATGTTGATCTGGGCTGCACGCTTGGAATGGATTCCTTTGGGAATTTATTTCCCGGTCAAACCACCACATCACAGCACCGGAATTCAAAATCAATGGGATGAGCGATGACGCGGACCTTAAAGTTTCTGGTATTGCACAGAGAAAACGGTGTGCCTCCGGACACGTCCAGGTCTTCCGGCAGTACAAATTTGATACACTTAACCAGCACATCCCGGCAGGAAGAGCCGTGGTGGGCCGGAATGGTAAAGGTTTTCATGCCGCGCGGATATTCGGTGCCATGGGCATCCACTTCCGTCAGGATCACGCCCAGCGCCACACGTTTGCATGGACAGACATGTTTCAGATTGATGTTCAGCTGCAAAATCCGTCCCAGGGATTCCAAATGGACATCTCCCACATCATACACCACAGAATCCTGACATCCGTTTATGGATACATCAATGGGTACTGGACAGGGCTCCGGCAGCACGACGACTCCGCAGTCCACTTGAACCGTTGGGGAAGGGAAGTCGGCCTGGTTGTTTTCCTCATCGGTATAGGTGATGGATTGGTTGACAAACTTGGCGCCCGAGGTGGCAGCCACATGCTTGACAAAAAACTCCAGAGTCGCCCCTTCGTTGGCCGTCGTTCCCAATTTATCTATGGTCCATTTCAGGGTAGTCGGGTTGATCATGCTGGCGACTCCCTTGGTGGGGATCAGAATGCTTGTGATGATGAAATCGGGATTGACGATTTCGTCCACCACAATGTTAGTAGCTCCCGGTTTTGAGATATTGGAAGCCAGATCCTCAAACAGATCCTCCAATTCCGCGTCATCCGGTGTGATCGCCACATGGGAATCGTCCGGATCTGTGGCCCAGTCATTCAGTACAGCGGGATCGATGCCGTCGGAACCGATCAGGCCGATGCAGTAGATGATGATTCCGGCAGCGCGGGCCGCAGCGGCCACAGGACTGGGATCCGGGCCGGAGGTGGTTTTGCCGTCCGTAAACATTACCATCACCTTTTCGTTGGAGGAATTGGGGTCGAATAAAGCCATAGCCTTGGAAAAGGCATCTGCATGATTGGTGGAGCCGCCTGCCGTAAGACTGTCTACCGCCGTCTTGAGGGTATCCACTGAGGTGATCAGCTGCGTATTCTGTACAGCTGTGTTGGCAAAACTGACGATTCCGATCCGGCTTCCGGAACCAATCACGCCGTCCTGTGTTCCGTCTGTGGATTCCTCGATGATGTCAATAAATTTTTTTGCACCGTTTTTCAAATTGGCCAATGGGCTTCCGGCCATGCTGCCGGAGCGGTCCAAAATCAGAACAATATCTGCCGGATGCTCGGTGATATCCGGTGATGCGGACAGGGCCAGGGTAACCTTGAAAGAGCCGGAGCAGTCAATTCGATCGGTACTGATTGATTTATTAGAATTATTTAATCCCATAATTCGTTCTCCTTTTTGATTGGGCAGTGACTGCCCTACTATAGGATATGTCCGAGAGGGATTGGGGTGTGTACAAGATTGCTGTTTTAAGGGAGAAATTGGGGGGAATGAGTGGTTAGCCGGACGGCCGGAGGGAGCGAACCTTTTCCCTGTCGGGGCGCTCTCGCTCAGTGAAAAACGTAACGGTACTAAGATTTTCCTGCGCTCCTAAGGAGCTGGAAAAATCAAGTACCGACGTTTTTCAAAGCCCGC
>DVJD01000084.1 GCA_018710785.1 Candidatus Fimimorpha excrementavium | reverse complement strand
AAAGTCAAGTGCTCTACCAACTGAGCTAGTATCCCATGCTGGGCTAGTTGGATTTGAACCAACGAATGCAGGAGTCAAAGTCCTGTGCCTTACCGCTTGGCGATAGCCCATCAGTACAGCAGGAACTTACCTGCAAAGGTGGGTATAGGGATTCGAACCCTAGGCCTTCAGAGCCACAATCTGACGCGCTAACCAACTGCGCTATACCCACCACAATTATATTGCTTCTCACAATATAAAAGCAGGTGATGGGAATCGAACCCACGTATCTAGCTTGGAAGGCTAGTGTTCTACCATTGAACTACACCTGCAAAATCGGGGTGACAGGATTCGAACCTGCGGCCTCCTGGTCCCAAACCAGGCGCTCTAGCCAAGCTGAGCCACACCCCGCTCTCATCCGTCATCTCCGTGGCACATGTAGCATTATATAATATGCCCGCCCTCTTGTCAACACTTTTTTTTATTTTTTCCAATTTTTTTTCAGAATCCTTAGAACCCCTTGAAAACACGTGGTTTTCTGCAAGTTTCAGTTCCAAATCTCCCATGATTTTCATCGAAAAATCTATAGTTTTTTTCAAAATTCTAATTTTCCGAATTATTCCGAAAGTTTGAAGCAATCCATATTCTGGTTTAAATTTCCCCCCATTGTCTGCATTCATCCCTGGAATTCCATGAAGTCCATTGGAGTCCATTGGAACCCGTCGAATTCCGTTCGTTTTAATAAAAGGAGGCTTACAGATAGTTTATGGTAAAGTGCGCTTCCCCTTCCCTGTCAATTTCCATGATAATATAGGAAGGCCTTCTCCCCTCCTGCCTTGGGTAAGAAAGGCTTCCCGGATTCAGCGCCGTAATCCCGTCCTCCTGATAGAGGTATGGAACATGGGTATGACCAAACATGACGATATCACACCCTCTGCCTTTCGCTTCCTGTATGATCGTTTCTTTATTCACCGATACATAATAATAATGGCCATGTGTCAGCAAAACCTTATATTTCCCTATCCAAATCTCTTTCTCCCTGTCAAGACCGGAAAAGAAATCATTGTTCCCTGCCACAATCTCCACCGGACAATCGGCCAAAGCCTCGATATAATCTTCACACCCCTCCGCGTCTCCCAAATGGATCATCATATCGATGGGCCTTACCTTTTCCAGCACTTGCTCCAAAGCCTGATGCTTTCTGTGTGTATCACTTACAATTAAAATTTTCATTTTCTCCCCATTCCTGCCTCTCCTTTGATTCTCCCGTTTATTTCTTTTGCTGATAACTGCGTATTTCCTCCTTCATGGCCCGAAGTGCTTTTCCGCGATGACTGACTTCATTTTTCTGTTCCGGAGTCAATTCTGCCGTTGTCTTATGAAGCTCCGGCACATAAACGATGGGATCATACCCGAATCCGCCTTCACCTGCCGGTTTGCGGGCGATGACGCCTTCTATGGTTCCTCTCGTCGTCCGCACAGTACCATCCGGCATCCCCGCCGCAATGACACAAACAAAACGGGCCGTCCGCTTTTCATCCGGTACATCCTTCAGGGCATCGATGATGGCCTGGTTTTTTCTTTCATAGGGGGTATCTTCTCCCATGAACCGCGCAGAGTAAATGCCCGGCTTCTTATCCAAAGCATCCACTTCCAGCCCGGAATCATCTGCCAGTATGATTCCATCGGTATACGGGCGGATGGCATTCACCTTTTTTATGGCATTTTCCTCAAATGTCTTTCCATCCTCCACGATATCCGCCTGAATTCCCGCTTCTTTTAAAGACAATACCTTCATTCCAAGATCAGAAAGTATCATCCGCACCTCTTTCATCTTTCCTTCATTCGATGTTGCAAAAATAATCGTATCACTCATGGTATTCCTCTCCCGCACTCTTTACCGCGGAACAGGAAGAGGTTCTGCAAACCCTTGCAAAACCTCTTCCGCCGCTGCTATCCTGTATCATGCTGTCTATTTTCTCGTATATGCCTTCAGACAAACATTGCATCTCTGTTCTTCTTCGGCACTCTGCCAGTCTACACCTTTAAAGCTAATGTATCCCTGGCCATCCGATATATCCAGATTTTCCAAAGAAGACCCCTGCTGCGCATACTCTATGGCTATGGGTCTCTCTTCCCCCGGTGTACGGATATATACTATAATAGCAAATTGCTGCCCTGCTGTCAAAGTGATTTCCTGATCAAACGGAATCGTATAATATCCTGCATTCTTCAAGGTCCCCGCCGCCACCTGGTTGGAGAAATCCAGGCTTTGCGTTCCCTGAAAATCGGGAACCGCATAGACCTCATAGGAGGTACCCGGTCCCACCGCATAGAATCCGGCCGCTTCCAGGGTCTCCTCTCCCTTGGCTGTGTAGACATTGGCAAAATAGGCCGTTTCATCCTTATATCCGACCTGACCCACATAGCCTCCCAGATCGCTCTGATAGATGGAATCGTAATGATCCGTGTCTTCCACACCGGTATAGCAGACATTGTAGATTCCGATATTGGTATCATAATAGGAAATCCAGAAATATCCGTCATCGCCAAACCCTTCTCCCCAGCTGTTCATGCACAAAAATGCGCCGTCCCCTTCCAGTTCCATGGGAAAATTGGATTTGGGATAGTGATCATCCCATCCGACGATCACCACATCATGATTGATTTTATTGGTTCCGATATAACAGTAGGACGCCGTATCCCGTCTATAGTACTTTCCGGCCTCTTCGTCTGTCGTCGTTTCATCCGCCAGGACAAAATACAGCGGCGTATGGACACCGCCATACAAAAATACGGCTTCTTTTATTTTCTGCAGATCCTTTTTGGGAAGCATCTGGATTTCCTGTACATGCTTCACCGGCGCCAAATCCGCATTCGTTTCCCCGTCTCCATAGGGGTCATCTTCCTCCCGCACCGGTCCCTGCCACGC
Source organism: Candidatus Fimimorpha excrementavium (assembly GCA_018710785.1). Classification (GTDB taxonomy): domain Bacteria; phylum Bacillota; class Clostridia; order Lachnospirales; family Lachnospiraceae; genus Fimimorpha; species Fimimorpha excrementavium. Next base: position 4,530 of record DVJD01000084.1, on the reverse strand, counting down.
CAGAAGATACGACATGGCCATGGTGTAATCGCCGCCATCCATCTGATCTCTTCCAAACGCATTATTTAAACTCATGTGATCCCTGGAGAATGTCCAGTCTTCTTCCGGTGTCAGCGCGGATTCCAGGGCTGTCAGCGACGCAAACGCCCAGCAGGTTCCAAGATTTCCCTGGTCCAGCACCTTGGGACTTCTTCCTTTTTCCCGATAATCATACGACTCGGGAAGCGGATTTTCATCGGCCGACTGCGTTGTCATGGAAACTTTATTGGTCTGTGTATCCCACGAAAACGTAAATGGGAATGCCTGAGAAAATGCTTCCGCAGAAACGTAGTACGTCCCCTGATTCTCCTGAACCGTTCCTGCCCGCACCGTTTCTTCTTCTCCCACACGGATCAGATCCGAGTCCATATACGCCTCCAGACTCCGATCTCCCCATTCCACTAAAACGCGGTTTCCATCATAAATTCCAACTGCACAGCGGAACATATCCCGGATGGTATCCTCCGACAGCATCACTTGGCCGTTTTCATCCAGCCACAGCGGATGGGTGCTTTCCTCAGCGATTACCCCGTCGACCTCCAAAACCGGAAGATCGGCCCTGATATCCCCCGCGGTTTCAGAAGACTGTGCCGACGCCGGATTCCAGTCTGCTGAGATATGTTCCGGATTGGCATTTACTTTCACAGATTTTATCTCCATCACATGGAACCCGCAAATCCCGGCCATGACCATTACAAGAATAATTAGGATGATATAATAACGCCTGTGTCGCACGGATCAGACTTCCTTTCTGGGCGGTTTCGGCCCCATAAACTGATAAAATGTGGTTTTCAGCATACCATTATAAATCTTCCTTTTTTTATCTGCTTTTCTCCCCATGCACCGCTCCGTATCCTCAAAGGAAGTAATCACAAACGCGCTCCAGCGGTCCAGCGCCGCAAACCGTTTTCCCAGATCGCCGTAAACCTGCTGCACTTCTTCCTTATCTCCGATTCTCTCTCCATAGGGAGGATTCGTAATCAGAAATCCGTATGCCTTGGGATGGCTCAGCTGACTCACCGGGCGCTGCTGAAAATGGATCAGATGGTCCACACCGGCCCGCTCGGCTCCCTGGCGCGCGATCCGCACCGCGGCCGGGTCGATATCATATCCCTGGATGTCGGTTTCCACCCGGCTTTCCACCAAATCATTGGCCTCATTGATGGTTTCATACCACAGTTTACGCCCGATCAGGTTTTTCCATTCCTCTGCCTGGAAATTGCGGTTCATGCCGGGAGCCATATTGGCCGCCATCATGGCCGCCTCGATGGGAAAGGTCCCGCTTCCGCAGAACGGATCCACCAGCACCCGGTCCTTTTTCCACGGCGTCAGCAGGATCAGCGCTGCAGCCAGGGTTTCACTGATGGGGGCTTTCACGAAGGTGCCGCGGTATCCTCTTTTGTGCAGAGAATCACCGGAGGTGTCCAGCGCCACTGTCACCGTATCTTTTAACAGTGTCACGCGAAGCGGATAGGCGGCTCCCGTCTCCGGCACCACTTCAATCCCATGGGCCGCCCGCAGCTTGTCCACGATGGCCTTTTTCATGATGGACTGGATATCCGGAACGGAATACAGTTTGCTCTTCACGGAAGTGGCTTTTTTCACCCAGCATTTTCCATCGGCAGGAATAAAGTGCCCCCAATCAAGCGCCTTGGTTTTCTCAAACAATTCGTCAAAGCTGTACGCCTGAAACTGACCCACCAGCAAAAGAACCCGTTCTGCTGTCCGCAGAAACACGTTGGCGCGGCATACCGCTTCCATATCTCCCTTAAAATATACACGGCCGTCTTCCACACGGCTCACATCATAGCCCAAATCAATGATTTCCCGTTTCAGCACCGCCTCCAGGCCAAAATGGCACGGTGCAATCAATTCATATATCTGCATGAATTTCCCCTGTCCTTACAATCGCATTTTAAAATCTTCATATCCAAAGGACCGCACCACGCTGCAGGTTCCGTCCATCTCCTCCACGGCGATATCCGGCAGGCGCATTCCATTGAACGTATTATTTTTCACCATGGTATAGATGGCCATATCCTGGAGTTCCAGCCGTCTCCCCGCATACAGCGGTTCGTCAAAGGAATAGTCTCCGATGATATCTCCCGCCAGACAGGTGGGGCCGCCCAGCCGGTAGGTATGGAGCCGTTCCCCGGGTTTTCCCGCATCCTTCATGGGAGGGCGGTAGGGCATCTCCAGCACATCGGGCATATGGCAGGCGGCAGAAGTGTCCACGATGGCATAGTCCATCCCGTTTTTTCCCACCTCCAGCACCGTCGTAAGAAGTGTCCCCGCATTGAGAGCGATGGCCTCCCCCGGTTCCAGATATACCGTGACCCCATAGGTCTCCTGCACATGGCGGATACATTCCATCAACGTTTCTTTATCATATCCCGCCCTTGTGATATGATGGCCTCCCCCGAAATTGATCCACTTCATCTGATGCATCCAGGGCCCGAATGTTTCTTCCACCGCCTTCAGCGTCGTCTTCAGGTCATCGGAATCCTGCTCACAGAGGGTATGGAAGTGAAGGCCGTCCACATGGGCCAGCTTTTCCGGACAAAACTGTTCCCTTGTAATGCCCAGCCGGGATCCGGGCGCGCAGGGATCATAAATGGCATGATCCCCCTGGGTGGAACACTCCGGATTGATTCTAAGCCCAATGCTTTTCTTTGCCTGAACCGCCTTATCCCGGAATTTTTCCAGCTGAGAAAAGGAGTTGAACACGATGTGATCGCTGTATGCCAAAATCTCATCGATCTCATCCTCCCGAAAGGCCGGGGAATACACATGGTTTTCTTTTCCCATCTCTTCCCGGCCCAGTCTCGCCTCGTACAGCCCGCTGGCCGTCGCCCCATCCAGATACTGCCCGATCAGCGGATACAGGGCATACATGGAAAAGGCTTTCTGCGCCAGCAAAATTCTGCATCCGGTTTTTTCCCGGATTTCGTTCAGCTGCTCCAGATTCCGGATCAGGGCATCTTTCTGAATGAGATAACAGGGTGTTCTCAATTTTTCTTTTTTTACACCGATTCTTCTATCTGTTTTCATGCGTATTCCCCGATTAATCCACCAGTTTGGGATTCTCATCCACGATCCACGGAAGTCCCCACTGATTCAGCGCATCCATAAACGGATCGGGATCAAATTCTTCGATATTATAGACGCCTGCTTTTTTCCACGTTCCCGTCATAAGCATCATGGCGCCGATCATCGCCGGTACTCCTGTGGTATAAGCCACAGCCTGGGAGCCCACTTCCTTATAGCAGCTTTCGTGGTCGCACACATTATAAATATAGAGTTTCTTTTCTTTTCCGTCCTTCTTTCCAACGAAGATGCATCCGATATTGGTCTTTCCTTTTGTGCGCGGTCCCAAAGAAGACGGATCCGGCAGCACTGCCTTTAAAAACTGCAGCGGAACGATCTCTTTTCCTTCAAACATAATCGGCTCAATGGACGTCATACCCACATTTTCCAGGCATTTCAGATGGGTCAGATAGCTCTGGCCAAATGTCATAAAGAAACGAATCCGCTTAATGCCCGGAATATTCAAAGCCAGAGATTCAATCTCCTCGTGATGCAGAAGGTACATATCCTTCTCTCCGATCTGCGGGAAATCATACACCCGCTTGATTTCCATGGGTTCCGTCTCCACCCAGCGGCCGTCCTCCCAGTAGGAACCCTTCGCAGATACTTCACGGATATTGATTTCCGGATTAAAATTGGTGGCAAACGGATATCCATGATCTCCGGCATTGCAGTCCAGAATATCAATGTAATTGATTTCGTCAAAATAATGCTTCAGCGCATAGGCAGAAAATACGCTCGTCACACCCGGATCAAATCCGCTTCCCAAAAGAGCTGTGATCCCCGCCTTCTCAAAGCGCTCTCTATATGCCCACTGCCACTTATACTCAAACTTCGCCGTATCCTCCGGCTCATAATTGGCCGTATCCACATAGTGAACCTTCGTCGCCAGGCAGGCATCCATGATGGTCAAATCCTGATACGGCAAAGCCAGATTCAGCACCACATCCGGCTTCTCCCGTTCAATCAGCGCAATCAATTCCTCCACATGGTCCGCATTCACCTGCGCCGTCGTAATCTTCGTCTTCGTCGTCTTTTCCAGCTTCTCCTTCAGCGCCTCACACTTGGAAACCGTACGGCTCGCAATACAAACCTCCTCAAACACCTCACTGTTCTGACAACACTTATGAATGGCAACACTTGCCACTCCCCCGCAGCCAATAATCAATACTTTACCCATTTTAATCTCCTTTCATCGAATTATTCCTATTAGATAATTGCGAAACTCTATAGGCCGCATAAATCCTCACTTTTTGAGCCTATCCATCCTCATTGCTCCTCACCAATGCTTTTGTTTGCGGAAACCATTCACAGGCCGGAGAGAGCGAACCTTTTTCCTGACGGGCTTTGAAAAACGTCGGTACTTGATTTTTCCAGCCGGACACGGCGCAGAAAAATCTTAGT
>DVJD01000083.1 GCA_018710785.1 Candidatus Fimimorpha excrementavium | reverse complement strand
GAAGATGGTTTGCTCCCCTGCGGTCGTCCGGGTATCCAGTTTCATGTATGTTTTTAAAGAAAAAAAGGAGCCTATTGAAAGACTCCTCCATGATTTCACTGCTACGCATGATTCAATTTTAATCCTCAGGTCTCCGCCATAGATATCCACCGGGACTTCATCGGAAAACGAATACGTATTCCCTTTTCGGAACCCATACCGCGATCTTTGATTACAAAACCGCATCCAGCTTATGAATATCCAATCCTCCATTCAGCAGCGGTTCCAGATTTTTCCCTGCTTCGATGAAATGGGGCATGTTCATGTGCTTCTCCAATGCCTCTTCATCTGCCCAGCTTTCCATAAACACATACTTCAATGCTTCCGACGGGTCTTTGCACAGATGGTAGCTGATATTTCCCGCTTCCCCTCTGGAATGGCGGATCAGCGTCTCTGCCGCCTTTAAAAACGCGTCTTCACATCCGGCTTTTACACTTGCATTCGCATATACACAAACCATCTTATTTAAACCATCCTTTTTTCTTCTTTGTGGGTTCCGGATCATCGTCAATGCCGTTCATCACATTGTCAAAATGACGGAGGGCCTCCCTCTGCTCGGCGTTCAGGCTGGTCGGCACCTGCACCACCAGCGTGACATAGTGATCGCCGCGCATATTTTTATTCCGAAGGCTTGGAATCCCTTTTCCGCGCAGGCGCACCCTGGTATCCGTCTGGGTTCCGGGCTTCACTTCATATTCCACCTGTCCGTCCACGGTGGCAATGCGGATCGTACCGCCCAGAGCTGCCCTTGCAAAAGAAATCGGAACCGTGGAGAATACATCCATATCCTGACGCTTGAAGATGGGATGCTGGGATACGATTACTTCCACGAGAAGATCGCCTCTCTCGCCGCCATTGGTTCCAGGTTCCCCTTTGCCGCGGATACGAATGCTTTGTCCATTGTCGATGCCGGCCGGGATCGACACCTGGATGGTTTTCTTCTTTGTCATATAACCGCTGCCGTGGCATGCGGAACACTTTTCTTTGATAATCTTACCGGTACCGTTGCAGTCCGGACATGTCTGAACATTTCTCACCATGCCGAAAATGGACTGCTGGGTATAGGTCACCTGTCCCTTGCCGCCGCATTTCGGACATGTCTGCGGGCTGGTTCCCGGTTTTGCCCCTGTGCCATGGCAGGTCTCGCACTCTTCTTTCAGATTCAGAGTCAGCTCTTTCTCACAGCCTTTGACCGCCTCATCAAACGTGATTCGAACGGAAGCTCTCACATTGGCTCCGCGCATGGGACCATTGTTTGCTCTGCGGCTTCTGCCGCCGCCGAACAGATCGCCGAAAATATCGCCGAACATGTCGCCCATATCTGCCCCATTGAAATCAAAACCGCCGAAGCCGCCGAACCCTCCGGCGCCGTCTGCTCCGCCGCCAAAGGCTGCATGGCCAAACTGATCGTACTGCTGTCTCTTCTGCGGATCACTCAGTACACTATACGCCTCGGAAGCCTCTTTAAACTTTTCCGCAGCCTCAGCGTTGCCCGGATTGGTGTCCGGATGATACTTCTTCGCCAACGCGCGGTATGCCTTTTTCAATGCGGCATCATCGGCATCTCTGGAGACGCCTAATACTTCATAATAATCTCTTTTTTCTGCCATGATCCAATCCCTTTCATACACACAAGCGGGCTGTTGCAAAAACCTTCCGGTTTTGCAGCAGCCTCCTTATCTCTCAGACATTCCCACTGCTTTCCTTTTCCCGGCAACACGCGAACGTCTTTTCCGGGAGGAAATCCATTGGGGGATCTCCTCTTACCGGATTTTATTTATCTGAATTATACCTCTTTGTAGTCACCGTCTACTACATCGTCGGCCGGACCGGACTGGCTGCCAGCATCTGCTCCTGGCTGCGGACCTGCGCCTGCTGCGCCCTGCGCCTGCTCATAAACCTTGGCAAACAGTGCATTGGCGCTGTTCATCAAAGTATCCTGTTTTGCCTTAATATCAGCAACCTGATCCGGTGTCATATTCTCTGCCGGAGCAGCTGCCAAAGCATCCTTCAGGGCTGTCAGATCTGCTTCCACCTGGCTCTTTGCGGAAGCATCCAGCTTATCTCCCACTTCCTTCAGCGCATTTTCTGTCTGGAATACCATGGAATCTGCGTTATTTCTCACATCGACAGCTTCCTTACGGGCCTTATCCTGTGCCTCATACTCAGCAGCCTCTTTTACTGCCTTGTCGATATCGGCTTCGGACATGTTGGAACCGGCTGTGATGGTGATGTGCTGTTCTTTTCCGGTTCCCAGATCCTTTGCTGATACATTTACGATACCATTGGCATCGATATCAAAGGTAACTTCGATCTGCGGAACACCTCTTCTTGCCGGCGGAATTCCATCCAGTCTGAACTGTCCAAGGGTCTTGTTGTCTCTCGCGAACTGTCTTTCACCCTGTACCACATGGATATCAACGGCTGTCTGATTATCTGCTGCTGTAGAAAAGATCTGGCTCTTCTTTGTCGGGATCGTGGTATTTCTCTCGATCAGACGAGTTGCAACACCGCCCATGGTTTCGATGGACAGAGACAATGGTGTAACATCCAGAAGAAGGATATCTCCTGCACCTGCATCTCCGGCCAGCTTACCGCCCTGGATACAAGCGCCGATGGCAACACACTCATCCGGGTTCAGGCTCTTGGAAGGCTCATGTCCTGTCAGGGACTTGACTTTTTCCTGTGCGGAAATCATACGTGTGGAACCGCCGACCAAAAGCACTTTGCTCAGCTCAGAAGCTGTAATACCGGCATCGCGCAGTGCGTTCTGAACAGGAGCTGTCGTTCTCTCAATCAGATCATGTGTCAGCTCATCGAATTTTGCTCTGGTCAGATTCATATCCAGATGCTTCGGACCGTCTGCCGTAGCTGTGATGAATGGCAGGTTGATATTGGTGGTCGTAGCAGAAGAAAGCTCTTTCTTGGCTTTTTCAGCTGCTTCCTTCAGTCTCTGCATTGCCATCTTATCTTTGGACAGATCCACGCCTTCTGTCCTCTTAAACTCGGATAACATCCATTCTACTACTTTATTATCGAAGTCATCGCCGCCCAGTCGATTGTCACCGGATGTGGCCAGAACTTCGATGACACCGTCGCCGATTTCGATGATGGAAACATCGAATGTACCGCCGCCTAAGTCGTATACCATGATCTTCTGCTCTTTTTCATTGTCCAGGCCGTATGCCAGCGCGGCTGCTGTAGGCTCGTTGATGATTCTCTTTACATCCAGACCGGCAATCTTACCGGCATCCTTTGTTGCCTGTCTCTGTGCATCATTGAAGTATGCCGGAACCGTGATGACAGCTTCTGTTACCTTTTCACCCAGATAACTTTCAGCATCTGCTTTCAGCTTCTGCAGAATCATTGCGGAAATCTCCTGCGGAGAATATTTCTTTCCGTCAATATCTACTTTATAATCAGTACCCATATGTCTCTTAATAGAAGAGATGGTTCTGTCCGCATTGGTAACAGCCTGACGCTTTGCCGGTTCACCGACCAGTCTCTCTCCCGTCTTTGTAAATGCTACGATGGATGGTGTGGTTCTGACACCTTCTGTATTGGTGATAACAACCGGCTTACCGCCTTCCATGACTGCCACACATGAATTTGTTGTACCTAAGTCAATTCCAATAATCTTGCCCATGATTTAAATCCTCCTATATCAAAGTCCAAGCAGATATTTTGAATCCGCTTCTTCACTTACTCATAACCGCTCAGCGGCTTCACCGCCGGAGGTCAGACTAATTTGCCACCTGTACCATGGAGTGACGAATTACAGTTCCCTTGTAGGTATATCCCTTCTGGAATTCTGCTGCAACCACATTCTCTCCAAAATTCTCATCCTCCACATGCATCACTGCATTGTGAAAGTTTGGATCAAACTCCTTGCCTACAGCTTCAATGGGCTCCACGCCCATCTCTTCCAGTGATTTGATCAATTGTTTATATACTTTATCCATTCCGTCGACAAAGGAATCTTCCTTTTTGTCTTCCGGAATAGTTGCAAGGCCTCTTTCAAAATTGTCCACAATCGGCAAAATCTTTTCGATCGTCGCTCTCGCGCCCATCTCAAACATCGCAGATTTCTCTTTTTCTGTCCGCTTTCTGAAATTGTCAAACTCTGCCATATTTCTCTTGATACGGTCGGTCAGATCTTCAATCTGCTGATCTTTCGGATCTTTTTTGTCCTTCTTTTTATCCTTCAGCTTATCAAAAAACTTCTTTTTTCCGGCATCCTGTTCGCCGCTGCTTTCTGTTTCGTCTGTTTCCTTGTTTTCTTCTTCTGAAACAGCCTCTTCCTGCGTCTGCTCCGGATTTTCCGAACCAGCCGTCTGCTGTTCCTGACCGGCAGCCGCTTCAGCAGTTTCTTCTGCCGCTTTCTTTTCTTCCATCTCCGCCAACTTTTTCTCCGCCTTTCTATTCTTTCTTATGATAAATGATATCCAATTGCTCCATTAACGTTCTCAGAGTACCTACGACATGCTCATAATCCATGCGCTTCGGTCCGATAATACCTATCGTGCCCCGCATCCCGTCTCCCAATTCATAATTGGCTGTGACGACGCTGCAGTCTTTCATACTCTCCACCGGCGTTTCGTTTCCAATATATACCTGAATGCCCTGTTCCTCATCGGATACATCATTCACCAATTCCATCAGTTCCTGCTTATCCTCAAATGCGGAAATCAGGTTGCTGGCCCGCTGCCCATCGCTGAGCTCCGGGTACTTGAAAATATTGGTCGCACCGCTGGTATAAATCTGAGGCTGCTCCTCATCCACCTTGATCGCATCCGCCACGGCTTCCAACACGCTTCCCACGACACCGCTGTGATCTCCTGCCTTTTCTTTCAGCTTTGTGATCAGCCCCAAATTGATCTCATCGATCGTCAGACCGTTTAATGTGCTGTTCAAAAGGATATTCAGCTGGAGCAAATCATCATCGCTGATATTGCCTTCCACATCCAGCATGGTGTTTTTGATGATGTTTCCTTCCACCACCACTACGGCCAGAAGTTTTCCTTCCTCCAGCTTGGACAGCTGAATAAACTTCAGCTTATTGCCGCGGTATCTGGGGGCCGAAATCATCGTGGCATAATTGGTATTGACTGCCAAAAGCTTTGCCATCTGCTTCAGAAGAAGCTCCACCCTGTCTACTCTCTGGATCAGGAAGCTTTTCATCTCTGATACTTCCTTTTCCTTCTCTTCCATCAGGTTATCCACATATAAACGATATCCTTTATCGGATGGAATCCGTCCAGCGGAAGTATACGGCTGTATAATCAGCCCCATCTCTTCCAGGTCAGCCATTTCATTCCGAATCGTCGCTGAACTTAAGTTCAGATCCGTATACTTGGAAATGGTTCGGGAACCGACCGGCTCGCCCGTCTCCATATATGTCTGGATAATGGCTTTCAGGATCTTCATTTTTCTTTCATCCAGTTCCAACCGGTATCACTCCCTTCTTTCGATGTTAGCACTCACTCTTTAGGAGTGCTAACATCTTATTCATAAGATATCACTCACACTTCATTATGTCAAGACCCATATGAAAATAAATTGTGTTTTTTTTATGAAAAATTCAGCGATTATCGCGTAAAAAACCTGCTGTCTGGCTTTGGATGCAAAAACAGCAGGTTTTTTTCGATATATTCCTCCCGTCGGCGGGAAGAGAAAAAGAACTTCCCGCCGACGGGAGGAACGGGAATGGCCATGGGAGCTTACAGCAGCCAGCCAAGCACTGCCGCTGCCGCCGTGATGACGCCCCCGGCCAGAATCACGGTATGAATCCGAACAGCCTTTTTCAGCACATGCGTTTCCTCCGCCCGCTTCAGAAGGTACGCCCGGTCTTCCTCTGAAATCCGGTCGGAATCTGCCATGAAAATCTGCTTATCCTTCATGGAAAAAATCACGCGTTCCGGAAACGGATACACCCCCTCCACATCGTTCCATTTATATTCCAGCATCTCATTGATCTTCATCCGCAGAAGAGAGATCTCATCTCCGGCCATGCGGATAAACTTTCTGGTATCTTCCGGGATATTGTGGCTCTTCATCTCTTTGCGCATTCTTTTTTCATTCATAATCAGCACAATGGTCGGCATGATAAGCCCCAGAAGCGCAAAAGAAATGGATACGACAAACTGCGACATTCCATACGTATTGCCGATCTTCAGCGCGTGCACGAGAGAAAAGGCTCCGTACGCGTACATGATCGTTAAAAGCACCGGCAAAATCATCTTCCTGCAGAACAGATTCCAATATGCCACTTTTTTATAGGATCGTTCCTCCAGAGAAGACATAAATTCTACTGTTTTTCTGCTCTCTCCCATAGTATCCTCCATTCCAACAGACATCCGTGTCTGCTGCCTTTTTTCACGGTATCCATTGATTTTTTATATGTTATTCCCCATCCAGCAGAAATTCCGCCAGAACCGGATTGCTGACATCGATCCCTTTTTTTGTCAGAAACAGCCGCCCCTCTCTTTCTTCCAGAACGCCGATGTCCAGAAGCCTGGGATACACATGCCGATAAATCCGGTCAAACGCGCATCCAAATCTTCGTTCGAATTCCGCTGTATCGATCCCTTCCGACATGCGAAGCCCGAGAAAAACAAACTCCTCCATGGCCCGTCTCTTTGTCACAGTCTCCTCCTCTACCCGAATCTGTTCCGGCATTTTTGCCAGGGACAGATACTGTTTCATATTGTCAGTGTTGTGAAATCGCTTTCCATAGAGGAGAGAAGCGGCTCCCAGCCCCAGTCCCAGGTACTCTTTCCCCGTCCAATAGCCGATATTGTGGCGGCATTCCCGCCCCCGCTTGGAATAGTTGGAAATTTCGTAACAGTGATACCCCTGTCCCTCCAGAAATTTCCTTCCTTTCCAATACATTTCCCGCTCGGCATCCTCATTCGGAAGTTCTTTTTCCAATGGCGTATTATAATACTTCTGATAAAATGGCGTCCCCTCTTCCAGGATCAGACTGTAGGCGGAAATATGCTCCGGATCCAGGCCAACGACCTTTTTTAACGTATCCAAATACCCGTCCGCGGTCTGCCCTGGAAGGCCGGACATCACATCCACATTCACATTATCGATCCCTGCTTTTCTAGCCAGCCGATAACTTTCCAAAAATTCCCTCCAGGTATGAATCCTTCCCAGCCTTCTTAGTTCTTCGTCATGGGCGGACTGCAGACCAAAACTGATCCGGTTGATTCCCATCTGCCGGTATATCTCAAATTTTGCCTGCGTTACGGTCCCGGGATTGCATTCCATACTGATCTCTGCATCCTCTGCCACAGAAAAATTCTGCATGACGACTTCCAGTATGTCCTTCAGCCATTGGGGGTCCAATACAGAGGGCGTACCGCCTCCGATATAAACGCTGGAGACCATCCGTTTTCCCGGCTCGGATGCTCTGATCTCCTGAATCAGCGCGTCTGCGTACTGTCTTTGTAATTCGTTCCCGCTTACAAATGATAAAAAATCACAGTACGCACATTTTTGCATACAAAACGGAATGTGAAGATACAATTCTAAATCGTGATCTGCCATCCCTTATTCCTCATCCAGTTTCAGCACACTCATGAAGGCCTTCTGCGGAATTTCCACATTTCCCACCATACGCATCCGTTTCTTTCCTTCCTTTTGTTTTTCCAGAAGTTTTCTCTTTCGGCTGATATCGCCGCCGTAACACTTGGCCAGTACATCCTTTCGCATGGCTTTCACCGTTTCTCTGGCGATAATCTTGCTTCCTATGGCTGCCTGGATCGGAATCTCAAACAGCTGACGGGGAATTTCTTCTTTCAGTTTTTCACACATCTTTCTTCCGCGCTCATAGGCGCTTCCTTCATATACAATAAAGGACAGAGCATCCACCTCTTCCTTATTAACCAAAATATCCAGCTTCACCAGCTCGGATTTCGCATATCCCTTCATCTCATAGTCAAAGGAGGCATATCCCCGCGAGCGGGATTTCAGCGCGTCAAAAAAGTCGTAGATAATCTCATTCAGAGGAAGGTCATAACGGAGAATCGCGCGGGTCGTCTCAATGTACTCCATGCCATTGTAGATGCCGCGTCTCTGCTGACACAGCTCCATGATCGGTCCGATGAACTCCGTCGTCACCATGATCTCCGCACTTACCATGGGTTCCTCCATGTAGTCAATTTCAGAAGGGTCCGGCATATTGGATGGATTGGTCAATTCCACCATGGTGCCGTCCGTTTTGTGGATATGATAGATAACCCCAGGCGCCGTGGTCACCAGATCCAGGTTGTACTCCCGTTCCAAACGCTCCTGGATGATTTCCAGGTGGAGAAGGCCTAAAAATCCGCATCGGAAACCAAATCCCAGCGCCACAGAAGTTTCCGGTTCATACTGCAGGGCCGCATCGTTTAGCTGGAGTTTCTCAAGCGCATCCCTCAGATCTCCATATTTTGCCCCATCTGCCGGATAGAGTCCGCAGTATACCATGGGATTCACCTTCTTGTAGCCGGGCAATGGCTCTGCCGCCGGATTATCCTTGCGGGTGATGGTATCGCCCACACGGGTATCCCTCACATTTTTAATGCTGGCTGTAATATAGCCCACCATACCGGCGCTCAGCTCTTCACAGGGAATAAACTGTCCAGCGCCAAAGTAGCCAACTTCCACTACTTCCGCCTCGGCCCCCGTCGCCATCATACGGATAGGGGTTCCCTTTGACACGTTTCCCTCTTTAATCCTGCAAAATACGATCACTCCTTTGTAGGAATCGTATACGGAATCAAAGATCAGCGCACGAAGAGGCGCATCGGGATCGCCCACAGGCGCTGGAATCTTTTTCACAATCTGCTCCAATACGTCCTCGATATTGATGCCGTTTTTAGCCGAAATCCTCGGCGCATCCTGGGCTTCTATTCCGATGACATCTTCGATTTCCTCCACCACCACATCGGGCTGGGCGCTGGGCAGGTCAATCTTATTGATGACCGGAAAAACATCCAGATCATGATCCAAAGCCAGGTATACATTGGCCAATGTCTGCGCCTCGATTCCCTGCGCCGCATCCACCACCAGGATCGCCCCATCACAGGCAGCCAAACTTCTGGATACTTCATAATTAAAATCCACATGTCCCGGAGTATCAATCAGATTGAAAATGTATTCTTCCCCATCTTCGGCCTTGTATACGGTACGAACTGCCTGGGATTTAATCGTAATCCCCCGCTCCCGCTCCAAATCCATATTATCCAGCACCTGGGCCTGCATTTCACGGCTCGTCAAAAGACCGGTCTTCTCAATAATCCGATCTGCCAGGGTGGATTTCCCATGGTCAATATGAGCAATAATACAAAAATTTCGAATTTTACTCTGATCTATATGTGCCATTCTTTCCCTCATTTCTACAATAATAACAATCAGGCAGAAACCTCTGCGCAACTGAAGGTATTGTATCACACCTGTAAAAATCCGACAAGAGACAATCGGTAAAACACGGAAGATCGTCTTCCAAACAGACAAAAAAGCGGAAGATGGATGTTCACTATGAAGTGTTCCGACTGTGATAAACAGGCCGCAGGGAAGCCAACCATCTTCCAGAGGGTTTTAGAAAACGCCGGTACTTGATTTTTCCAGCCGGAAACGGCGCAGAAAAATCTTATGTACCGCTGCGTTTTCTATAAGCGAAAGCGTCCCGATGGAAGATGGTTGGCTTCCCTGCGGCCGTCCGGGTATCCAAAAAAAGAGAAAGCACCCCAGCTCCCCCAAAGTGCTTTCCCTCCTCTATTTTTCACAATCCAAACGGCCGCTCAAACTTCCTTTATTTCAACAGCGCCACTGTCTCCCGTGCGATTGCCAGTTCTTCATTGGTCGGTACAACCATGGCCAGTGCTGTGGAATCATCGGTGGAGATGACACGTTCCTCACCGCGGCACTTGTTCTTTTCCGGATCGATCTTGATTCCGAGGAATCCCAGGTACTCGCCAATCATTCCGCGGATGATCGGATCGTTTTCGCCCACGCCGGCTGTAAAGGCAACCACATCCACACCATTCATGGCTGCTGCATAAGCGCCCACATATTTTGCCACTGCATAAGCAAAACACTTCTGCGCTGCAATGGCACGATCATTGCCCTCTTCGGCGCCCTTTTCCAGGTCTCTGAAGTCACTGGAGATGCCGGAGATTCCCTGCACGCCGGATTTCTTATTCAGCACATTCATCACTTCATGAAGGCTTAAATTTTCCTTTTCTGCGATGAACTCAATAATGGCAGGATCAATGCTTCCGCTTCTGGTTCCCATCGGCACACCTTCCAGAGGAGTCAGACCCATGGATGTATCAACAGACTTTCCGCCGTCTACTGCGCAGATGGAAGAACCATTTCCAAGATGGCAAACAATGACTTTCAGATCTTTCGGATCTTTTCCAAGGATTTCAGCCACTCTCTTGGATACGAAGCTGTGGCTGGTTCCGTGGAAGCCGTAACGTCTTACCCCGTACTTTTCATAATATTCATATGGAAGTCCATACAGATATGCTTCCTTCGGCATGGTCTGATGGAATGCTGTATCAAATACGCCTACCATCGGTACGTTCGGCATCAGTTCCTTACATGCATTGATACCGATCAGGTTTGCCGGATTGTGAAGAGGCGCCAGATCGTTGCACTCCTCAATCTGAGCCAAAACTTCATCGTTTAAGATGGTGGAAGAGGCAAATTTTTCTCCGCCATGTACCACTCTGTGACCCACTGCACCGATTTCATCCAGTGACTTAATCACGCCGTTCTTCTCATCGGTCAGTTCCTTTAATACCAGGCTGACTGCTGCTGTATGATTCGGCATAGCTGTCTCAATTTCCACTTTATCTTTTCCGGTCGGCTTATGGGTCAGACGGCCATCGATGCCGATTCTCTCACACAGACCTTTTGCCAGTACGGCTTCGGTTTCAGAGTCGATCAACTGATACTTTAACGATGAACTACCGCAATTAATGACTAAAACTTTCATTCTATATACTCCTCCTGTACTTGGATAATGGACGGTACCCCTTTGCTTTTGGATTCCCGGCACAATTATAGTTCTATCATACCGCGAAACCAGGTCAAAGTAAAGGGGCCGTCCCACGGTTTTCCCGGATTTCTTGTATTAAATAGGATACAATCCATTCTCCTTACTGGATATTTGGATTGGCTGCCATATAATCTCCCACATCCGCTTTAAACTGTTCCCACGCATCCTCATGATCCACATAATACTTGGGACAGTCTTTCCCCGTGATGTCGTAATGGCGCAGAATATGAGTAGTATCCAGATGGAACTGCTGAAGCAGCCAGGAAGTCAGTTTGACTACCGACTGATACGTCTGATCGTTGAATCTTCCTTCCCAGTCCGGATGGCATACCTCGATGGATATGGTATCCGGATTTCTCTTTTCCTTTACCGCATAGGCCATCTCATTGAGCGGCATACACTGAAGGATTTCCCCCTCCAAACCGACAATGAACTGGGAGCTGGCCTTGGTACCGTTGGGATTGGCCTGCGGATAGGGCAGGCTGTCAAAATACTCCCAGTTATCCGCTGCCGTGGAAGCCGGATTGGCCACCCAGTGGATTACAACATCATTGATGTCGGTCAGCTTTTCTCCCACCCGGGAATAGGCGTTGACATCCAGGAATTTCTGTTCGATCCATGATGGAATCTGCACCGTGGAGGCAATATCCAGTTTCTCTTGGGCGGACAGGGCCGCAGCCGCCGGTGCGCTGGAAGGTACCGCGGCGACAGTTGCTTCCGTGGTCGGTGCTGCCGCTGTTTCCGATTCTGTTTCCACCGGCTCCGTCGGCACTTGGGCCGACGCATATCCTTCAAAATATTCTGTCACTTCTTCTCCTGATACGACCACGTAATCTCCATTCTGCTGCCCCTGATCCCATATCAGTATCTTAAATAAAACTGCAGCCGCTGCTACCACAGCGACTGCGCCGATTGCCGTAGTCACTCTCCGAATGATTCTTCTCCGTCTCTGGCGTTTTCTCCTCAGCGCCCGCCTTGCTTTCCATTCTTCTTCTGTATGTTCTTTATATTCTCCGGCATTCTGCCCGCGCCGGAATGCTTCCATGCGTTCCTTCTGATCCATATCTGTTTGTCCCTTTCGATGATTCCTTCCTAGTGTTCTGATTCGTCCTTCTTTTTTGTTCCACAAAAATGGGGCAGTTCAAAATCCGCCCGATTTTTCACATTATATTCACATAATCCAGGTGATAACCGCCTTAATAGACCTTTACTTTTTTTGACTGCTATACTACAATAAAAGAGTATTGGGTTTCATGCCGTATACAATTAATCCATACCATCAATACCAAATGCATGCACTGGAAATTCACCGGCCGGATCACCGCGTTCCAAAGGACAGGTCCTGCCCGGAACGGACTGTGTACTGCCGCAATGGAAAGGAGTTACCATGAAAACTGTAGACCTGGTCGTCCCCTGCTACAATGAGGAAGAGGTCATAGAAACCTTCTACAGGGAGACAGATAAAGTTGTCAGCCAAATAAACGGATATCGTTTTTATTATATTCTAATCGACGACGGAAGTAAAGATAGGACTTTCATAAAATTTAAAGAATTGGCAAAGAACCATCCCGAGATAAAATATATCTCCTTTTCAAGAAATTTTGGAAAAGAATCCGCCATCTATGCCGGACTTAGGCATTCCGCCTCGGATTATGTCATTGTCATGGATGCCGACCTTCAGCATCCCCCCTCCATGATTCCTGCCATGCTGGAGGGAATCGAGGAGGGCTATGACTGTGTGGCTGCCATGCGCGCAGACCGAAAAGGAGAATCCAAAATCCGCAGTTTCTTCTCCAGCCAGTTTTATAAACTGAGCAATTGGATGAGCGATGTCAAAATGGCCAAAGGCGCCGTGGATTTCCGCATCATGACGCGGCAGATGGTGGATTCCGTACTCCAGTTATCGGAGGTCCAGCGTTTTTCCAAAGGTCTTTTCATGTGGGTCGGTTATAATACCAAATGGATTCCCTATGAAAATGTGGAACGCACCATGGGCACCACAAAATGGAGTTTCTGGGGCCTGTTTAAATATGCCATCGACGGCATTACGTCATTCTCCGTCACGCCGCTGCGCATGGTATCTGCCCTGGGCTTTTTCATCTGTATTGTGGCATTTATTTACATTATCATCACGTTAACCCAGACACTAATCTTCGGCATTGATGTTCCGGGATATGTTACACTCCTTTGTGCCGTTCTGTTTTTGGGCGGAATCATCGAATTTTCCCTTGGAATTCTCGGCGAATACATTTCCCGCATTTATGTGGAAACCAAAAAGCGGCCGATCTATATCGTTCGTCAGACAAACATAGCTTCCGACCGGAATCCGAAATCTGACAGTAAGGAGGAATCCTGATGGCAAGCCGTCGAATTCAAGACTCCCCGCTGATACGCCGATGGGCGAAACGTCTGGAACCATTCCGGAAGTATCCTCTGGTTGCCAGGTTTTGTACGTATGAGGTCATCAGCTATCTGTTCTGCGGAGTGCTTACAACTGTCGTCAATTATATTTCCTATTTTATTGTGCGCGCACTGGGAGGAAATGTGGCGCTCTCCAATGGACTGGCCTGGGTATTTGCCGTGCTTTTTGCCTATTTTTCCAATAAAGTCCTGGTGTTTCAGAGTCACAATTGGTCTCTGTCCGCCATATGGAAAGAGTTTGTCCCCTTCATCGTTTGCCGTCTCCTGTCATTCGTATTCGATATGGCGTTTGTTCTGGTAACCGTGGACCTGCTCTTCTGGAACGAAGCGCTGGCCAAGATCGGCTCCAATGTCTTTGTCATGATCGCCAACTACTTTGCCAGCAAGTTTTTTATCTTCAAAAAATCAAAGTAGCTGCATTGTCACAGCTATTGCCTACTAAAAGGAGTATCCTATGAGTATTGCCAAAAAGAAAATCAACTGGAAAGAAGCTGCACCGTTTATCTGCGCATTTCTGATTCCTGTCTTTGTGATGATCCTCATCTTCATCCAGAGGGGAATCTTTCCGTTTGGTGAAATGAGTTTTCTGCGCACGGATCTTTACCACCAGTATGCGCCGTTTTTTCAGGAGCTGAAAGATAAGCTCAGTGAAGGCGGAAGCCTTCTCTACAGCTGGGATATCGGCATGGGAAGCAATTTTGCCGCCCTCTATGCCTACTATCTGGCCAGCCCCTTAAACTGGCTTCTGGTCTTATGTCCGCGGGCCTATGTCATCGAATTTATCACCTACATGATTGTATTTAAAATCGGAGCCTCCAGTTTTACCATGACGTATTATCTGTGCCGCCATAACAGCAAAAAAGATATGGGAGCCGCGTTCTTCGGCATATTCTATGGACTGAGCGGCTATATGGCCGCTTACAGCTGGAATATTATGTGGCTGGACTGCATCCTTTTGTTTCCGCTGATTATCTGGGGACTGGAGCGGCTGGTGAAAGAGAATAAATGCTTTTTATACTGCATCACCCTGGCGCTCTCCATCTTATCCAACTATTATATTTCCATCATGGTCTGCATCGGCGTCGTCCTTTATTTCATCGTACAGATGATTCTGACGCCCATGCGCGGAGTGGATTACCTGAAGCGTTTCGGCTGTTTCTGCCTCTACTCGCTTCTGGCAGGAGGTCTGGCCTGCGCCGTTCTGATTCCTGAAGTGTATGCGCTTCGGATGACGGCCTCCAGCAATGTCACCTTCCCCAAAACGCTGGAATCTTATTTTTCCATCTTTGATATGATTGCCCGCCATCTGGTGGATGTGGAGGTTCATATCGGACTGGATCACTGGCCGAATATTTACTGCGGGGTCGGCATTCTCTTGTTCATCCCCCTCTATATCATGGCCAAAAAGATATCCTTTAAGGAAAAAATATGCTACTTTATGCTGATTCTGTTTTTCCTTCTCAGTTTCAGCCTGAACCTTCTGAACTTCATCTGGCATGGATTCCATTATCCCAATTCCCTTCCGGCCCGCCAGTCATTCATCTACATTTTTCTGGTACTTTCCATGGGGTATGCCGGGTACAGGGAGCTGCGGGAGCGCTCCTCCAAGCAGATCATCGGAAGCATATGGATCGCCGTGGTTTTCATCCTTCTGGCGGAAAAGCTGATCGATGAGGATACCAAGGAACTGTTTTTTAACTGGCATGTGTTCTATTTAAGCCTTCTCTTCATCGCCATTTACGGCGGCCTGGCCTACGCTTACCGCAGAGGCAAAATCATGAAAGAAGCACTGATGGCTGCCGCCCTGCTGGCTCTGACCGTGGAAGCCACCATCAACACCGGCATCACCAGCGTCACCACGGTGAACCGGACCAGCTACGTGAAAGATGACGCGGCCACCCGCAGCATTCTTTCTGATATAAAGGAAGAGGAAGGGTCGGATTTTTACCGTGTGGAAAAGCTGAATCAGCGCACCAAAAATGACGGCGCCTGGCTGGGATACCCGTCCGTCTCCACCTTCTCTTCCACGGCCAATGCCAATCTGACGGATTTCTTCAAGAAAGTCGGCCTGGAATCTTCCACCAACGCCTATGGATACAATGGCAATTCCTGGTTTACCCATATGCTCTTCGGCGTCTCCTACAGCATCGCTTCCACAGAACAGGAAGATCACGGATTGAGTTCTCTTTATGAGAGTAAGGACGGTGTATATGTTTATAAAAACGACTATGCGCTCCCTCTGGGCTTCATGGTTCCGTCCAATCTGAATACCACATGGCAGGCGGATTCCACCAATCCCATCGACAACCAGATGGCCTTTGCCCAGTATACTGCCAACGTATATGGTCTGTATACCTTTAATCCCCAGACGACGGCCACCCAAAATACGACGGTTGCCGCCACCACCATTTCCTACACCATTGAGCGGGACGGCTACGCCTACGCCTTTAAAACCACCACTGGCCCCGATACGGTTCAGGTGACATGCGGAAGTGAGCTGAATCAGACCTTTGACAATTTAAACCGCGGCTATCTGATCAACCTTGGCTATCGTCAGAAGGGTGATATCGTGACCTTTACCAATGTGGACGATGCCAATAAAGACAAAGCCATGAGCATCAATGTCTATACACTGGATGCGGAGCAATTGGGAGCCGTCTACGAAGAGCTTTCTTCTGAGCCCATGGTGATCGATTCCTTTGACGATACCCATGTCAACGCCCACGTGACCGCATCCGATGATGGCCTTCTGCTCACCACGATTCCCTATGAGGAAGGCTGGACCCTGAAGGTGGACGGGCAGGAAGTGACGCCGGAAGTGTTTGCCGACGCTTTCATCAGCATCCCGCTGACAGCCGGAAGCCACACGCTGGAATTTTCCTACACACCGGCCGGAATGCAGCTGGGCATCCTGTTAAGCGGCATCAGTCTGATCGTCTTCCTGGCTCTCATCGCCCTGAAGCTCTTAATCAAAAATAATGACAGTCAGCCCCCGCAGGGCAGGCTGCCAGCCGCAGGAGATACCGACAGCATTTCGGTTCTTTCTTCCACCATTTCCGAAACGAATGGCTCAGGGCGGACAGGTTCCGGCACGCCGCCTTCGGAGGAGGAGCGGCTCAGGCAGGAACTGGAAGTGATTTCCAGGCTGGATTCATCCGGCGCAGGCCGCAATGATCCCATGCCTTCCAAACCATCCCAGGATGATGATCTTTTTTACGAAACACCACTGGATGATATCAGTGAAGATACAACAAAGGAGGATATGAAAAAATGAAACTTTGGGGAGGACGTTTTACAAAAGAAACCAATCAGCTGGTATACAATTTTAACGCTTCGATCTCGTTTGACCAGAAATTTTACAAACAGGATATCCGCGGCAGCATCGCCCATGTGACCATGCTGGCGAAGCAGGGAATCCTTACAGCCAAGGAAAAAGAGGCCATCACGGCGGGTCTTGTCTCCATTGAGCAGGATATTGAAAACGGCACACTGGCCATCGACAGCACGTCTGAAGATATTCACAGTTTTGTGGAAGCCACTCTGATCGACCGCATCGGAGACGTGGGCAAAAAACTCCACACCGGAAGAAGCCGCAATGACCAGGTGGCTTTGGATATGAAGCTCTATACCAGAGATGAAATCCGGGAGACCGACGATCTGTTAAAGAAGCTGCTCACAACCCTTCTTCACCTGATGGAAGAACATCTGGATACCTACATGCCGGGTTTCACCCATCTTCAGAAAGCCCAGCCGGTCACCCTCGCCCATCATATCGGCGCTTATTTTGAAATGTTTAAGAGAGACAGAAGCCGTCTTTCGGATATCCTCAAGCGGATGAATACCTGTCCTCTGGGGGCCGGCGCCCTGGCCGGCACGACCTATCCTCTGGACCGAGAATACAGCGCCTCCCTCCTGGGCTTTGACGGTCCCACATTAAACAGCATGGATTCCGTCTCAGACCGGGATTATCTCATCGAATTTTTAAGCGCCCTTTCCATGATTATGATGCATTTAAGCCGTTTCTGCGAGGAAATCATCCTGTGGAACAGCAATGAATACCGCTTCGTGGAACTGGACGATTCCTACAGCACCGGCAGCAGCATCATGCCGCAGAAGAAAAATCCGGACATCGCCGAACTGATCCGCGGCAAAGTCGGCCGCGTATACGGCGCCCTGCAGTCTCTCCTGGTCACCATGAAAGGCCTTCCTCTGGCTTATAACAAAGATATGCAGGAAGACAAAGAACTCTCCTTTGATGCCATGGATACAGTAAAAGGCTGTCTGGCCCTGTTTGAGGGAATGATTTCCACCATGCGCTTCAACAAAGCCGTCATGGAAGCCAGCGCCAAAAACGGATTCACCAATGCCACCGACGCCGCCGACTACCTGGTCAACCACGGCGTTCCCTTCCGCGATGCCCATGGCATCGTGGGACAGCTGGTCCTTCACTGTATTGAAAAAAACATCGCTCTGGATGATATGACGCTGGAAGAATTTAAGGCAGTCAGCCCTGTATTTGAGGCCGATATCTACGACGCCATTTCCCTGAAAACCTGCGTAGAAAAAAGACTCACCATCGGCGCGCCGGGAAAAGCTGCCATGGAGAAGGTGATCGCGCAGTATAAGGAGTATTTGGGGTAATTGAGACGCACTTGTATTAGAATAATTGGTTGATTGGATGCCCGGACGCCGGAGAGAGGCGGGGGACACTTTGCCGGACCGCTCTCGCTTAGTGAAAAACGCAGCGGTACTAAGATTTTTCTGCACCTTCCGGCTGGAAAAATCAAGTACCGGCGTTTTTCAAAATCCTGCAAAGTGTCCCCCGCCTCTCTCCGGCTGATTACATCCTTCCAGCAAAGCTGACAGGAGCGATTGCTGCTCAAGTATAAAGGGGACTCTGCAAAATTCACATAGACACAAAAAATAATCCTGATACCTGGCTTTTAAAAGAGGGTGTTGCAAAATTGTGCGAATTTTGCAACACCCTCTCAATGGCAAACAGCCGATTATTTTTTTCTATACAGTGCGGATTTCACAGCATCCCATCACTTTTCCAAACTATCATGAATCCCAAGATATAATATCCCCTTCACTCCCTCCGGCCGTCCGGGTTGCAGCATTCAGGATATTCCCCCCTCTACTCCACCGTCACCGACTTCGCCAGATTACGCGGCTTATCCACATCCAGCCCTTTTCCAAGGGATACATAATAGGCGAACAGCTGAAGCGGTATCACAGCCAGGGAAGTGGTAAACCATGGGCTGGTTTTCGGCACGTATACGGTGAAGTTCGCCGTATCTTCCATGGCATAATTGCCATCATTGGTCAGCGCCATGATATAAGCTCCTCTGGATTTTACTTCCACGATATTGCTGATCATCTTATCATAGAGATCCGGCTGCGTCACAATGGCGGCCACCAGAATGCCGTCCTCGATCAGGGAGATGGTGCCGTGCTTCAATTCTCCGGCAGCATAGGCCTCTGAATGGATATAGGATATCTCCTTCAGTTTCAGGGAACCTTCCAGTGATGTGGCATAATCCAGCCCGCGTCCGATGAAAAAGATATCATGGCTGGCAAAGAATTTGCTGGCAAACCACTGGATCCTTTCCTTATCGCCCAGCACACTCTGAATTTTTTCCGGGAGCAGCTTCAGCTCCTGAACCAGACTCTTATATTCATCGCCGGATATGGTTCCTCTCACTTTTCCGAAATGGAGAGAGAGCAGATACAAGGCAGCCAGCTGCGTACTGTATGCCTTTGTGGTGGCCACGGAAATCTCCGGTCCCGCCCAGGTATACATCACGTTGTCCGCCTCTCTGGCGATGGAGCTGCCCACCACGTTGACGATTCCAAGGACTTTTACGCCGCGGTTCTTGGCTTCTCTCAGAGCGGCCAGAGAATCGGCGGTCTCACCGGACTGGCTGATGATGATGACCATGGTGTTGTCTTCCACAATCGGATTGCGGTAACGGTATTCGCTTGCCAAATCCACTTCCACAGGGATTCTGGCCAGACCCTCCATCACATACTTTCCCGTCACTCCCGCATGATACGCAGATCCGCAGGCAATGATGGAGATCTTTTTGATGTTCAGGATCTCCTCATCGGTCATCTGAAGTTCATCGATCACGATCTGATCGTCTTTGATGCGGGGGCTGATGGTATCTCTGACCGCTTTCGGCTGTTCATAAATCTCTTTCAGCATGAAATGCTCATATCCGCCTTTTTCAGCAGCTTCCAGATCCCATTCCACGACGGAAATTTCTTTTTCCACTTCTTCCTGATCCAGGTTGTAGAAATGGGGCCCTTCTTTATCCAGGCATACGATTTCCATATTGTCAATGAAATATACATTTCTGGTATACTTCAGAATCGCCGGTACGTCGGAAGCGATAAAGCATCCCGTCTCTGCCTTTCCCACGATCAGCGGGCTGTCTTTTCTGACAGCAAACAGTTTTCCCGGATGGTCTTTAAAAATAATTCCCAGCGCGTAGGAACCCTCCACACGGGTCAGTACTTTGGAGATGGCCTCCAGCGGATCTCCTTTGTAATAATAATCCAGCATATGCGCCAGTACTTCCGTATCTGTCTGGGAAACAAAGGTATATCCTTTTCGGATCATACGATCCCGCAGTGGCTGGTAATTTTCGATAATCCCGTTGTGAACCACAGCTATGGTTTTGTCCTGGTTCAAATGGGGATGGGAATTCACCACAGATGGTTCCCCATGTGTCGCCCATCTCGTATGGCCGATCCCCGTAAATCCTTCCATGGCAAGGCCATCATTCGTCAGCTGACGCAGTGCCTGCAGTCTCCCCTTGGCCTTCACCACTTCGATTTCCGTTCCATTGAAGACAGCAAGCCCGGCAGAATCATAACCGCGGTACTCCAATTTTGCCAGACCATCCAGCAAAATCGGAGCTGCCTGTTCTTCTCCTGTATATCCAACTATTCCACACATTCCATTTTCCTCCTGTCAATCCCTGCTGCCGCACCCCTGTCTTGTAAACCCGATACCTTCCTTTAAATCCGCATGGCTTTCTGTATACGGATCCCTATTTCACCACATGCCCTTTTTCCTGCAGGACTGCGACCACCTGATCCACATATTTCTTACAGATGGCGTCGCTCTCCGCCTCTACCATAACGCGGATCACCGGCTCCGTCCCGCTTTCACGGACCAGAATACGTCCGGTATCTCCCAGAGCTTCTGTCACAGCATCCACGGCTGCCTGCACATCCGCATCTTCTCTGGCCGCTTTCTTGTCTGCCACACGGACATTTTTCAGCAGCTGCGGATAAATCTTCACCGGGTCTGCCAGCTCAGACAGCGGCATCTTCTTGGATAACATGACTTCCATCACCTTAATGGCCGTGAGGATGCCGTCTCCTGTGGTCGCGTAGTTGCTGAAAATAATATGGCCGGACTGTTCTCCGCCGATCTTGTGGCCATTTGTCACCATATTTTCATAGACATATTTATCCCCGACAGCCGTCTTCTCATAATCGATGCCGATGCTGTCAAAGGCTTTGTACAGACCAAAATTGGACATGACCGTGGTGACCACTGTATTATTGGCCAGTTCGCCCCGCTCCTTCATATACTTTCCGGCGAGATAAAGAATCTTGTCTCCATCCACCAGGTTTCCCTTTTCATCCACGCAAAGGCAGCGGTCCGCATCTCCATCGAATGCGAAGCCCACGTCCAGACCTTTTTCCACCACATAGTTCTGCAGTCCCTCGATGTGTGTGGAGCCGCAGTTGGTGTTGATATTGATTCCATTGGGTTCATTGTTGATCACATATGTTTTCGCTCCCAGAGCATCAAACACATTCTTGGCAATCATCCAGGCGCTGCCGTTGGCACAGTCCAGCCCCACGCGGACACCTTTATAGGAATGAATCGCCAGAGAGATCAGATACCCCACATAGCGGTTTCTCCCCGCCGCGTAATCCACCGTACACCCAATGTCTTCGTTGATGGCCAGCGGAATCTCTCCCGTCTTCCCATCCAGATATTCCTCTATTTTTTCAATCACGGATTCCTCCAGCTTTTCGCCTTTTCCGTTGATGACTTTGATGCCATTGTCATAGTATGGATTATGGCTGGCTGAAATCATGATACCGCAGTCAAAATCTTCCGTGCGCACCACATAGGAAACACTCGGTGTCGTCGTCACATGAAGAAGATACGCGTCGGCGCCTGACGCCGTCAGACCTGCCACCAGGGAATATTCAAACATGTAGCTGCTTCTTCTCGTATCCTTACCGATTACGACACGGCATTTATGATTTTGTCCATAATACCATCCCAGAAAACGCCCTACTTTAAAAGCGTGTTCCACTGTCAGATTTACATTTGCTTCTCCGCGAAAACCATCTGTCCCAAAATATTTACCCATACGACTCCTATCCGAAATTCCAATCGGCCCTTCCTCTGTCCATCTCTTCGAAAATCATCCGCGCCGATTCGTCTTTCTGTTTCAAAAATGTTTTACACTATCGCCAAGTATAACACAAAACCCTATCCATGTGAACTGAAAGATATTTTTATTCTAAAAAAGAAAGTGAAAAAATTTTCCACTTTCTCTCTTAGTCACCAATAATTGCGTTCTTTATGATCATAGTATGGCATGGGTCTGTAAAAACAGAGATTCTTCGGATCTGTTTTCTGATACATACGGATCAGTTTCTTTCTCTGTTCCATACTCAGCTCCACCCAGTCTAAAAAATCAATCTCACAATTTGCCATATCTTCTCCGCAGACTCTGCACTCAAGGGAGCGGTATAAGCTCACCATCGTGGAGTAACCGCATTTGGGGCATATAAATACGTACATCATACTATCACTTCCTCGCCTGTTTTTTATAAATGCCATTATACTACATTCAGGCGGGGAATGACAGAGATTTTTTCAATATGCTCCTACAATTCATCGACTTTTTTCGCCTATTCACCATATATCGTATTTTGCAGACCGGCGATATTGGCCGCAAAATCCATGCCCAGCACTTCCTGGCCGCCGGCATCTTCGTTCCACCAGGTTCCATCCATGGGAACGCGGAACTGCTCAATATCGTATCCCAGATATGTGATGGCCTTAAACAGCGTCATGGTCATGGCATGGTCATCCATATCCGTGTCCACGTCCGGAAGTACTGTATTCACCACACGGAACAGCTGAATGGGATTGGCGCTCTTCAGCTTGTCGATCACCGCATTCAGCACCGTTCTCTGGCGTTCGGTTCGGGCAAAGTCCGTGCCCACATAACGGATTCTGGAATAGGCCAGGGCCTGCTTTCCCGTCATCGTCAGGGTACCAGCACCTGAAATATACCCGTCTCCTTCCGGATCCCCCAGTATGCTGTTGAGATCTGCCACATAGGCATTTACCCACTGAACCTCCTCATCCGTCACAGTGATCTCCACACCATCCACACAGTCTATGATATCCATGAAGGCGAAGAAATCCACACTGGCATAATAATCGATCCCTATCTTAAAATTCTCTTCAATGGTCTGTATCAGAAGAGCAGGCCCTCCCATCTGATAGGAATGATTGATTCTCTGCATTCCATACCCGGGGATATTCACATAACTGTCGCGCAGAATGGAGGTCATGACGATTTTTTTCGTATTCTCATTGACAGACAGAACAATCATGGCATCGGAGCGGGCCGTATCCACACTGCCGCGCTCATCACTGCCGATCAGCAGCACATTCATAACGTCGGAATCGTGCATGACATCCGCAGCCCTCACATACTCGGTTTCATAGGGCTGGTAATTGGTTCTGCTGACTATGGCCCTCACAATAAAATATGCACCGGCAAACAGAAGCGCCAATATCATACAAATGGTCAGCAGCACAGCTGCTATTTTTTTTGCATGACTCTTTTTCTTCTTTTTTGGTACTGCAGGCGCTTCCTCCATCCGTCTTCTCTGCGCCTGTGCCGGGCGCTGTGGGACAGGCCTTCTGTTCTCCTGCCCATTCTGTGCCAGCGGCCGGGCCCGGTGGGGAGACATGGTTCCTGCGGCCCTGGCCCCTTGTTCCCGGGAAGAGGCGACCTCCCTCTTGGCTGCCTCCCAATATTCCTTATTGGAAGACGCTTGTCCCGCCGCCGTTCCCTTCGTCTGCCCCGGATGGCCGGCAGGATTCTGCGGATTTTGTTCCATGGCCTGCCGCCTTTGATTCATCTCCGCCTGCCTTCTGCGGGCCTCCTGCTGTCTGCGTCTCTCCGCCTCCATCTGGCTCTGACGCATCTGTTCTTCCCGTTTCAGCTCTTCCCGTTTCTTTCTCCGTTTCTTATCGGAGTCCAGTTCTATCTCACCGGCTTCCAGGCGCTCAGCTTCCAGCCTGTCCTGGATCTCTCTGGCCTGTTCCAGTATTTTGCGTTCTTCTTCGCTTAAATTTGCCATGCCACTCCTCCTTATTGGTTATCGGTTGGCAAAGGGATACGGCAAAGGTCAGTCCTTTCCGCATCCGCTTTTTCTCCTGTTATAACAAATTCGACTATGTTTGTCAAATCAGAAACATGTGAACTTTCTTACAATTTTATTGATTTTCTGTCATTCTTTTATTACACGCAGGACTGCGCCGACGCGGCCCGCCCATGGCAGCGTACGGTCCCCTGACAAAAACAGGGCCGTCACAGAACTTTATGGACAGAACCCCTTGTTTCCATCCAATAAAATTTTGCAACAGCCCTTCCTTTTTGCAAAATGATTGCTGTCAGACAGACTTACCTGGAACCCACCTTGCCGAATACCACTGCCACGGTCTTGCACAATATCTTCACATCCAGCGCCAGTGACCAGTTGTCGATATAATAGAGATCCAGGCGAACAACCTCCTCAAAATCCTCAATATCACTTCTTCCGCTCACCTGCCACATTCCGGTGATGCCCGGCTTAATGCTTAAACGTCTCTTGTGATACATTTCGTACTGCTTGAATTCATCCACAGTCGGCGGTCTCGTCCCCACCAGGCTCATGTCCCCTTTCAGAACATTGAAAAACTGCGGAAGCTCATCAATACTTGTGGCGCGGATGAATTTTCCCACCTTTGTGATGCGGGGGTCATCTTTCATCTTGAACATCAGTCCCTTCATTTCATTCTGAGACATCAGTTCTTTTTTTCTCGCTTCGGCATCCACATACATGGAGCGGAACTTATAGATGTAAAAATAACGGCCGTTCTTTCCCACACGCTTCTGTTTAAAGAACAGCGGGCCGGGCGATTCGATCTTGATGACGGGCAGCAGGATCAGCGCCGCAATCAGCGTAATCATGCATCCCACCAATCCGCCGACGATATCCATCACCCTCTTAACCACCATTTTTTCACTGTCAAAAAACTTGGTCGCAAAGGACACCACCGGATAGGACCCCAGCATATTGATGCTTTTGTTAAATTCATCAAACCCATCCAGCACATTGATATTGATATGTACGGTCACACCCATTTTTTCAAATTCTTCGATGATCGGCTTCAGGGAACGCCCCGTATCGTAGGATACGTGGATAAAAACTTCATCCACCACACCCTTTTTCGTATAATCCAGCATATCGTGGAAACTGGCTACCACCGGAATATTTTCTATTTTGGTTCCGACCTTATCCTCGTCAATCAGCACCACAGCACCCACACGGCTGTCCAGATCATAATTGGAATTCAAACTCCGGATGATGGACTCTGCACGGTCACTGGTGGTGACCAGAAGCATCTTCGGCATGTTTTTTCTGAAATATTTTCTCAGAATCTTTTTCAGCAGCACGCGGATTCCAAATCCCAGGGCAGCATAAAAAATCAGCGTACAGGCAAACACACCGCGGTTCATGCTGTCAAAATTTTTTGTAATAAATAAGATTAATGTGGATATCGCAGCCAAAAGCAGCGTATTTTTTATCATGTTCATGAGTTCTTCCACATTGGATCGCTTCAGAAAATAACGATTCAGGCTGAACAGGAAAAACACAAACATAAATGTCGCCAGAAGGATTCCTATATTGTCATAGTTCACCTCATCCATTCCGCGGTATAAATCCAGCCAGATCCAATTGGCAAGTATAAAAGCTACGACCAGGCTCACCATATCGCCCATACACACCGCAAAACTTAAATACTTTTCCTTTTTTTGTACCATTATTACATTCTCCTAATTATTTCCGTTCTTTTTCGGATTCTATCCCCCGATTCCTCCGTTCCTGCCAAAAGCAGGGCATATGACACCGGATGCGCCTTTACGATTTTTGGCGCACCGTTATATCCATCTTATTGTACGGAATCTCGATTCCATTCTGATCATACCGCAGTTTAATCTCTTCCGTCGCGTACCATCGCTCTTTCCAGTAAAATTCCGCGTTCACCATACACCGCCCCATGATGACGACTGCACTTTCCTCCAGGGAAGCCACCGCCACCGTCACCTCTTCACCGGCCACACGGTTCTCCAGATTCACTAACAAATCCTCCATGATCTGTTTTGCTTTTTTCAAATCAGACTCATAGGAAATGCCGATCTTCAGCTCCAGAAGCCGCTTATCCTGGGCACTGACATTGGTCAGACTGTTGTTGGTCAATGATGAATTGGGAATCACAATCGTTCGGTTATCCACTGTCAGAAGTTTTGTGTAAAACAAACTGATGGCGGATACCGTCCCCTCATTTTTATTATTATCCTCTATGATGTAATCACCCAGCTTGAATGGCTGCAGGACCAGTATCAAAACGCCGCCCGCCAGATTTTTGAGAAACTCCTGCAAAGCAAGTCCCACCGCCAGTGCCGCAGTCCCGAACAGAGCAAAAAATGACGTCAGCGGAATCTCGAGCACCTGCGCCAGGGTGGATATCAAAACGATGTACAGGCCCGTCCGTATCACACCATTGGTCAGACGGATCACCGTATCGCTGGTATTTCTGGAAGAAAGCATCCGGTTCACCCAGCCGGTCAGTAAGTGGATTACCTTTCTTCCCACAAACCACACGGCCAGCACAATCAGGATACGGATCAGGAGCTGAGCAGCGTTGGGCGCAATCTGATGAAACCAGGATTCCACCTGTTCCCCGTCAATTTCTGATATTGACGTCGATGACGTCGCCGCCAATAGCCCAATTTTATACATAAATTTCTCCATTTCTCGACAATTTACGTCCTCTTCTTTCCCCACATGACAAAACAGACAATGGGGCAATCGGTAGTTTTCCCTGTCTTCCTCAGATAGGATTAACGTAATTATAAAAAATTTTTAATAAAATAGCAAGTAAGTTTTCTACTTTTTACAGAAAAATACACCGAGAGGATGCAGCACGGCCTCTGTCGGCGCGGGATATCCCCCTGCTTTGCCGTCAAAGGCACATACTGCATCCTCTTTCTTAATATTTCCACAGCTCCAGCAGCCGTTCCTGCTCGCTCACATCTTCGATTCCCGTCATATCCCCATAGGAAAAATCGGTGGGATAGTTTTCCAGTTTGTTTTCCTGTTCTTTCAGCACCTGGCCGGGACTGAAGTACTCTTTATCATACACCATGAAATCGTTTACAATGAAGTCGAAGACTTCCTCCACCCCGGTTCGGTCCCGCTTTCCTTTCACAATGGACGCTCCGGTCAGAGAATAGGGGGAACCAAATTCCGGTTCCAGGATGAGAAAGTCGTTTCCGTTATTCATCTCATCGACCGCCTGGAAGGTCAGACAAAATCCCACTGCCACTTCCTGCTGCACCAGCAGTTTTATGGGGCCGGAACCGGATTCCGTAAACTGCTTGATGTTGGGAGCCAACGCATCAAAATAGGCCAGCGCCTTTTCTTCTCCCCATACATTCACCAGATTCTTGTAAAAGAAATATCCGGTGCCGCTGGATTTTGGATCCGGCATGGCAATCCGGTTTCGGTATACCGGATCCAGCAGATCCTCATACGTCTCCGGAATGGGCAAATCATATTTTTCCAGAACCGTCCGGTTGACCACAATCGCTCCGGCCTGCCGGTCCCAGATGAGATATCTGCCGTCCGGATCAGAAATCCTGTCCAGATAATCCAGGCGGCTCAGATCCGCCACCTCTTCCAGCTGATCCTTCATCCGCTCCAGATAAGCGCATTCCATATCTATGACGATATCGGCGTCCGAATGGCTGCCTTCCACATTAATCTTTGCCGCCGCCTTTGCTGTGGCCATGGACATGATATTGACATCCCACTGGGGGAATTTTTCATCCAGCTGTCTCTGCAGTTCATCATTCCGATACTGTTCCATGGGAGAATAGACGATGATCGTCGCATCGCCGGTTCTCGTCACATGCCAGATCAGGAACACCGTGACAGCCAGTAAAACAATCGCCGCTTTTTTCATGTCAGTTTCAATTTTCCTTCCTTTTTCTCCCTTTCTAAGGCAATGCCTGCTGTCGGCTGCAGCCCCGAAGGTTACTGCATGGCATAGACAGGATCGATCTGCTTCAGCTCTTTAAATGTGTCAATCTCCACCAGATCCCCGGCCTCACAGGGGCGCACAGCCACCTCAAACTCCTTCTGGAAGGTGCGCAAAGGCACCTCATCCCAATACCGTTCTTTTCCGCCCGGCATCTTCCATGTCTTTTCCACACAGTCTGCCAGGCGTTTTCCATCTTCCCTGGTCCAGTAGGAAATGCCAAACATGTGGTAACAATTCGTTCCGCCCACATTCAGTTTCTTAATCAGCCCCTTCTTCACGTCAAAACACCAGTCGTCAGTCATGTCCCGGTATTCCCCCAGATAATTGGAACAATACTCGTATTTCCGCACGATCCTTGGATTGGCCAGAAGCAAATCTGCCTCCATCACATATGCGCCCGCCAGATAATCCCTGGCGATCAGCACGGAGGAGATATTATTGGATTCATTGAACATGGGATTGTTTAAAAATTTGATATTCGGATAGCGGTCCTTCAAAACGTCAAACTGTTCGCCCAGATACCCTCTCACCAGTACGATTTCCGGGATTCCCGCCTCCACCACTGCATCCAGCAGCGTCTCGATGATTTTCTTTCCATGGACGCGCACCAGCGGCTTGGGCGTATTCAGTGTGATCGGCACCATCCTGGAGCCGAATCCGGCTGCGATCACCACCGCCCGCTTCACCCGATACGGTTCCAGAGCATCCAGTCCGGTCTTTGTGATCTGTACTTCCCGATCTTCATCCAATGTCACAAGGCCCAGCGATACCAGCTCGGATAAGGTCTTATTGACCACGCCAAGGGAAAGCTTCGTTCCCTCCGCCATCTGTCTCTGGGTGATCTTTTTTCCGCCTTCCCGTTCCACATAAACTAATATTTCAAATTGATTCTGATTAATATTCATTGGCAGCCTCCCTCTCATTTGCTCTCTTTTTTTCCGGTTATCTATTCGGCCGGATCTTTGATCCGGCGTTCCAGTATGTAAACAGCGATTTTCATGATCCCGTTGACGGCCAAAATCACCAGCGCGATAAATGCCGTGGCCTCCACCAGAGACTGGGAATCAAACCGCGGAATCAAAAGCGCCAGCGGCATGTCTTTGAAATTGGCCAAAAAGGAAACCGCTGAAATCGTCACCATACAATTGACAAAAATATAACTGAACATCTCTATGATGGTTTTTTGCGTACACGGAAGATATACATCCCGAAGCATGCGCATGCGGCTGATTCCCAGCGTCTCCGAGACATCCTCCAGATTCCGGTTGAATTTATTCAAAGAATTATAGGCCATCAGATAGGGGGATGCAAAAAAATGGATGGTATTCACCAAAATCAGCATCACAATGGTTCCGTAGAAAAATGTGCTCTTAAAAAACAGCACATAGGACAGACCTAGCACGATACCCGGGACAGCCAGCGAAAGCATGGAAATCAGATGCAGCGTCAGCGTGGTCAGCGTCTTTTTTGACCTTGCTGTCAGATACGCAGTAAAATAAATAACCGCCACCCCGACGAACGACGTCCCCAGGGCCATGGCCAGCGAATTTTCCAGGTAGCGTCCCACGCCCAGTTCAAAGGCTTCCCGAATGTTTTCCAGGGAAAAGCTCAAATCAATGGGATACTGTCTCACCACAGAAAGAAAGGCAAATGCCGCAATGGGCAGGCAGATCACTGCCACCGTCAAAATACAGATGCAGTAGGAAATCCCATCCCGCTTTCGGCTAAGCGGTACCACATATTGCTTCGTCACCGTGGACGCATTGGCCGTCTCGTCATTTTTCAGATCCACGATAAAGGCCGCCACGGCCGGAATCAAAAGCAGAATGCCGATGATGGCTCCCTTGGAAAAATCCAAAAGGCCGACGACTTCCCGGTACATATAAAGCGACAGGGTCATCACCTTTCCGCCCACCACCAGAGGCACGCCGTAATCCGTAAAAATCAGGGTAAAGGTGGCAAAGACTGTGGAAATCAGGGTTTTTTTCAAATTCGGAAGCATGATGGTGCGAAACTGCTCCAGCTTTCCCATTCCCAGCACCTGGGCAGCCTCATAGGTGGTATAATCCTCATACTGAAAGCTGTCCGTCAGCATCAGAAATGCCACGGGAAATGAATACAGCACCCATCCCAGGATCATCCCGAAATACCCGTACAGACTCACATGAATCCCCAGGCCATTCGTCAAAAGGCCATTGTCCCCGAACAGAAGAACCAGCCCCGTCCCGTGGGAAACCGACGGAATCAGCATGGGGATGGTAAATAAAACGGCAAAGACTCCTTTTCCTTTGATATTGGTGCGATTCAAACACCACGCCAGCAAAAATGCCAGGCTGACGGAAATCACGGTGGAAATTCCTGTGGTCGCCAGGGAGTGCCCGATCATGGGAAGAAACTGTTCCGATGTCATGATCTTTTTGGCATCTTCCAGCGTAATATGTGTCATCACTCCCACCAGGGGGAAAATCACGCTGACCAGCAGGAAGAGAATGATTAACATACGGACCGCGGTCCATTTCTTCTTATTCATACTATCCTCACTTCTATATATACAGGCATTAGATAATTGCAAAACTCGCAAAGCCACATAAATCCTCATTTTTGAGTCCTAGCACCCGCAACTCTCCTCACCAATTCTTCTGTTTATGGAAAACATTCACAGGCCGGGATTTCACTTTAAAACTTCTCACGGCCTGTGCATTTCAGCAAAGACTGATATTTCTGTTCCAGATGTGCCACCACAAAATCTTTCACATACGCGTTGGCCGGATGTTTAAAAATCTGATCCGGCGTATCCAGCTGTTCAATGGCGCCTTCCGACATGACCATGATTCGATCCGCCAGATAAAACGCCTCTTCCTGTTCATGGGTGATAAAAATCATCGTCGTATGGAATTTTTGCTGAATCTCCTTCAGTTCTTTTTTCATGATCTCCCGGTTGGTCACATCCAGGGCCGAGATCGGCTCATCCAAAAGAATGATATCCGGGTTCATGGCCAGCGTCCTTGCAATCGCCACACGCTGCTGCTGTCCGCCGGAAAGCTGTCTCGGTTTTTTATTTAAATGTTCGTGCATGCCCAGCTGCTCCAGCACATGAAGGGCCGTTTCCCTGGCTGTCTTCGCAGTCTCTTTTCTGCGCTTCAGCGCATACTCCACATTGGAAAGCACCGTCATATTTGGAAACAGTGCATAGTTCTGAAAGATGATGCCCATGCCTCTCTGGCTGGGCGCCAATTTTGAAATCTCTCTTCCCTCCATCTCGATGGTGCCGCTGTCCTGCTTTTCCAGGCCGATGAGAATCCGAAGGAGAGTGGTTTTTCCGCAGCCTGACAACCCCAGGACGGCCAAAAATTCTCCTTCCATCACATCAAACGATATGTCCCCTAAAATCACTTTATCATCGTATGTTTTATGAACATGCCTTACCTTAAGTTTCACATTTCGGCTTTTTGTTTCCATCTGCACTCCCATCTGTTTTTTTGTACATATTTCTCATTCTTCTCTATTTATACCTATTTTCATCCTAAAAAACAGTAACATATTTCAATGAACATTTCAAGTATTTTTTCCCATTGCATTTATTCAGATTTTAATATCATTTTCTTTTGATGAACATTCTCTTTTTTGGCTTCTGTTCACTTCCCGGCTTATTGGGCCCGCTCATATACAAAAACATAAAAATACCGCAAAATCCCTTCTCCCGCGGCAGCAGGCAGTGACGGGATGCGTTCCGAATCATCCCATCTTTCCTGTTCCCATACCCGGGCAGACCGGCATTTTACGGTATTTCGTTTCGTTCTTATTCCTCTGCCTGATCAAAATACTCGGCCAGAAGCAAATCCACCATACGGCCGTAGCTCTTCATTCCATCCTCCTGATCATTGGCCTTCAGATAGGCGTCATTGGCCGCTTGGGATACCTCCTTCACCGGCCCTTCAAATTGCTGCCAAAAGGCATCATTTTTGGCCAGTTCCTGAATCGGCTCCTCATCCACCAGAGAAAAGATCTCCGCGTACACCTCGCTTCCCGCGGCGGCGTACAGCTGATTGGTGGCATATACAAACGCATTCATGGCTCCGCTGTATTGGAGAACCGGATTTCCCGATTCCCGGCAGGCCAGATAGGCGATGAAATTGGCCTCATCCTCCCTCATAAATCCCTTCATATGGGAGAGCTCATGGCACATGGTGTCCGGCACGTTGTAGGTCATCATATCGCCGTTATACATGGACTCCAGCGTAAAAGCCGAGTACAGTCCCATCAGACTCTGGTAAGACATCACATCTCCAAACAGCACTTTTTTCGGCCGCGGATAATATCCGCTCAGAGCCTCGTATTGCCGACCCAGATTTTCCATGGCCTTCATGGCTTCCTCCCCCGTATCCTCCGGCAGGATCAGATTTCCTTCTTCATCCCTCTCCACCTGACGGGACGCGGCATTGACTTCCTCTGCCAGACTGACGCAGAGTTCTCTCAGCTCTTCCGTGCTGTGCGTACGGATTTCAAACCCCGCCACTTTGGAAAACTCATCCCGATAATAGTTTACACTGCAAAGTACCGTCAGCATGCAGAAAAGGATGGACACCACCAGCAGCACGAATAAACCGCCGTTTGCGAACATCCTTCCGACGGATTCCTTCTTTTTCACCGCCCGCAGGATACCGCGCACGGCCAAAAAGAGTACCCAGAGAATACCGGCGATGACCACCCACTCCAGAACACAGAAGGGAAACAAAGACATGAACCGGGCATATGTGTTTACAAAAAAAGGATAGATCGTCACTGCATACCACTGGCCGAATCCAGGCACCTGCCTGGCAAGAATCTGGAGCAGAAATGAGATCCCCAATAGTATTCCACTGATTATCAACGTTCTGCGTACTTTCATATGAACCTTTCCTTTCGCATTGTCTGCTTTTATGTCGTAATGTACGTACTGTATCCCATACGGCGCAGCCGCTGTTCCATGCGGACCGCGTTATCCATCTGAGAAAAGGCGCCCGCCTGGACTTTATACAGACCGTTGTCATAGGTGATAAAATTCTGGATCCCCTCACCGGACAGCTGCGCGGACAAGGCATTGGCCAGATTTCGGTTTCGATATGCCCCCACCTGAACCCGATACAATTTTGGCCCTGCATTGTCCGCGGCATTTTCAGAAGACGCTTCGCCGGAAGAATTTCCCTCTGAAGAGGTATTTGGGCTGCCGGAACCGCTGCCCGTCGTCTTCAGTATGCCATTGGCAATGGCACGGGCAATCTGCTCAAACTGGCTGTCAAATTTTTCATTGTCATTTTCATTGTCAATGAACCCCGCTTCCACCAGTACGGCCGGCATTCTGGAACGTTTGAGTATGGCCAGGTTCGGCCGCTCAATCACGCCCCGGTTGACAAACCCCAATTGTTCCAATTCCGCGTTGATATCTCTGGCCATTTTAGCCCGGACACCCGTATCCGCATAGACAAGGGTTTCAATCCCTGTGGCGGAACCGGGTGTCGGCACGGCGTTTCTATGGATGGAAACCAGATAGTCGGCTCCGGCTTCATTGGCGATGTTCGCTTTCTGTACGGGAGAGTCATAGATGTCCTCCGTTCTGGTATATACCACATCCACGCCGCTGTTTTCCAGGATTTCCCCGACAGCCAGCGCCAAATCCAGGACATCATCTTTCTCCTGCCTTCCTTTGTATACTGCGCCGGGATCACGCCCGCCGTGACCGGCATCAATTACCACTCTCGCCATATTCATCAATATTCATGCGTTTACCGCATCTGCCTTTCTGCAGTCTTGCTATAAGATATGCAGGCAGCGCCGGGATGTGATTATCGCTCTTCTTCTCTCCATCTGCGGTAGCACTCACAGATACGGTCCGCGCGGCTTGTCATATTCATTAAGACCGCATCGGCCAGCACCAGAGCCGTCATGGCCTCCACCACCACCACGGCCCGGGGCACGATGATTGGATCGTGGCGTCCTTTTATCACCACGTCAATGGGCGTTCCATCCTGTTTCACCGTATGCTGGGTTCTGGAAATGGACGAGGTCGGTTTAATGGCCACCCGCATCATC
Source organism: Candidatus Fimimorpha excrementavium (assembly GCA_018710785.1). Lineage (GTDB taxonomy): Bacteria > Bacillota > Clostridia > Lachnospirales > Lachnospiraceae > Fimimorpha > Fimimorpha excrementavium. The sequence goes on along the minus strand of DVJD01000083.1, from coordinate 18,680 downwards.
AGATCGCTTCCATCGCTCATGCCTCCCAGAACCCCTCCCGCATGGTTCGTCTCCTTGGCCACTTTTCCTTCTTTATTTATGAATGGATCGTTATTCACCGAACCGCAGGATTTTGCCGACGCAAATCCGTCGCCCATCTCGAATCCTTTTACCGCGCCGATGGAAAGCATGGCCTTTGCCAGATTGGCATCCAATTTATCAAATACCGGTTCTCCCAGTCCTCTTGGAAGTCCGGAAACCGTACACTCAACGATCCCTCCGACGGAATCGCATTCGGCCATCTTTTCTTTCAGATATGCCTCCACTTTTTCCGCCGCCAGTTCATCCGGCATGCGGAAGGCATTGCGCTCAATCTGATCCTTTTCAAAGGTCTCTGCACGGATACCTCCGATTTCCCTGGAATAAGACAGGATCGTGATGCCCAGCATCTTCAAAAATTCTTCGGCGATGGCGCCTGCCGCCACACGCCCTATGGTTTCCCGCCCGGAAGAGCGTCCGCCTCCCCGATAGTCCCGGAATCCGTATTTTTCATCGAATGTGAAATCTGCATGGCCGGGTCTGTAGTATCCGGCTATATCGCTGTAATCATGGGAACGCTGGTCTTCATTCCGCACTTCCAGGGCGATGGGCGTCCCCGTCGTCTTTCCCTCAAATACGCCGGAAAGGATCCGGACCTGATCCTGCTCCTTTCGCTGGGTCGTAAACCGGCTCTGCCCCGGTCTCCTGCGGTTTAAGTATCCCTGTATCACCTCTTCACTGATGGGAATCCCGGCCGGGACGCCGTCCACCACAGCCCCGATCCCTTTTCCATGGGATTCTCCCCAGGTTGTCACGCGAAATATTGTTCCAAATGTGGATCCTGCCATATTACTTACCTCTCATTCCCGCGGCCGCACGGCCGCACTTGTCTGCTTCACTGTACTGAAATCCATCATACCATGTTCTGGTCCGTAAAACAACAGGTTTCCTCTTTTTCTTGCCCCGGAACGTTCCCGCCCGGCATCCATGTTCTATCCGTCTCAGCCTTTTTCCACATGGGGAGCCATGACATTTCCATGAATGGTGTCGCTTCGCACGCTTCCTCCGGCTGTCACATTTTGATTGACGGTGTCGCAGGTGACGCTGCCTCCGGCCACCACATCGCCCTGCACATTGTCGCAGGTGACGCCTTCGCCGGCAAAGACGCTTCCCTTTACACAGTCACAGGATACCTGCCTTTCCGCAGCCACATTTCCTTCCACCCGGTCGCAGTTCACATCTCCCCCTGCTTTGATGTTTCCGGCCACGTCCTCACAGGACACGTTCATATAAGTGATGACATCCCGCGCGATTCCTTCCATCTCGAAGGTGATTCTGCCCCTCATATTCCGGTATTCCCTGGCGCTGAGCATTCGCTTTCCAAGGTAAACCACAGCCCGGATCTTTCCATCGTCCTCCCACGGCAGGATTTCATCTTCCCCCGGATTGGAATCGGCCGTTTTTCCTCCTATGGTCAGATGAATCGTATGGCCTTTCCATCCCTCCATCTCCCGGAATAAACGATCCTCCGCTGACTCCGCGGTTTCCTGTCGGCTGTCTTCCCCCGCTGTTTCTTCTTCCGCTTCATCTGCTGCTTTCTCTTCTGCCGCCTCTTCCTTCGCTTCCCCGGCTTCTTCCCGCTTATCCCAGAAGCGGGATTTCTTTCCCTTTTCCACCGCGCGCTTTACCTTATCGCTGATGGACTGGTCCAGATCTTTTAAGTCCAGGCTCTTGAAATCAATCTTTTTCAGCGTATCCATGGCCTTTCCCAGTCCGTTCATTCCGCTTTTCAGACTCATATTGACGATGTTTCCGATATATTCTCCAAAAGACTGTGCCGAATCGGATTCCCTCTTTCTGCCGGTTTCTTCTTTCTTTCCATCGTCGGTTTCGCTCTCTCCGGCCCCGTCATTTCCATCGATTTTCTCATCCGCTTCTTCTCTGCCGGACTCCTGCTTTGTTTTTTCTGCCTCCTGCGCTTCGCTTTCTTCCTCTTCTCTCTGTTCCATGGAGGCTGCCTGCACCGCTTTTTCCAGGACATGTTCGGTCAGGATGGTGTTGTCCTCTTTTCCAAATAAAGAATCCAGGCTCACATGGAATATTTCCGACAGCCTGGGCAGCAGGCTGATATCCGGGTAGGAGTTTCCTGTCTCCCATTTTGAAACCGCCTGATAAGTAACCCCCAGCATTCCGGCCAGCTGCTCCTGCGTCAGCCCTGCCTCTTTTCTCAATTCCGCAATTCTGTTTCCCAACTGATTTTCATTTTGTCTATCCATAAAAAAGCTCCTTTCATTTCCGTTTCTGTTCAAACCGTCGGCCTTCCGATCTGTACCTCCAGTGTACGGAACGATTCTGAAAATAGCAATCAAATATTTGTTGAATTCTGTTTGTTTTTCCACTCAACCGATGGTTGAGTTCCCTTCCAATCGTGTGATTCGGGACTGGAATCCACCGAAAAAAGGATGCCAAAGCCATCGCGCCACCTGCCCTCCGGGCCGTATGGTGTGATAGCTTTCGCATCCCCTTATGATGAGAATACGCATGTTCCGGCGCGCCTTTCAAACGCCGGATACCATGACATTATGCATCCTTTTTATCCGTTATCACTGCGATCTTCAGATCTTCCAGCTGTTTTTCATCCACCACATTCGGCGCGTCCGTCATCAGACAGGAGGCGTCTTTTACCTTCGGGAAGGCGATGACTTCACGGATGCTGTCTTCCTGTGCCATCAGCATAATCAAACGATCCAATCCGTAAGCCAGCCCTGCGTGGGGAGGAACTCCATACTTGAACGCCGTCAGCAGGAAACCGAAGCGGTCATACGCCTCTTCTTCTGTAAATCCGAGGGCTTCAAACATTTTTTCCTGCACATCGCTCTGGAAGATACGGACGCTTCCGCCGCCGATCTCGGTACCGTTCAATGTGATATCGTAGGCCTTGGCGCGGACGCGGCCCGGATCTGTGGTCAGATACGGAATATCCTCTTCCACCGGCATGGTGAATGGATGATGCATGGCCACATAGCGGTTTTCTTCTTCGGAATATTCAAACAGCGGGAAGTCGGTGATCCAGAGGAATTTGTATTCCTCTTTCTTCAGCAGTCCCAGCTGATCTGCGATCTCCAGGCGAAGGGCCCCCAGCACGTTCCATACGATGCTGTTTTTATCGGCAGCAAACAAAAGAAGGTCTCCCGGCTTTCCTTCCAGGCGGGCGACGATGCTGTCCAGCTCTTCCGGCTTCATAAATTTGGCAAAGGAAGATTTGTATGTGCCGTCCTCATTGATCACCAGGTAGGCCAGTCCCTTGGCGCCGTATCCCTTGGCAAAATCCACCAGGGCGTCAATCTTCTTTCTGGGCATGTGCCCCTGTCCGTTTGCATTGATGCCGCGGACGGATCCGCCGTTTTCCAATGCGCCTGTGAAGACACCGAAGCCGCAGTCTTTCACCAGGTCGGAAATATTTTTCAGTTCCATCCCAAAGCGGATATCCGGCTTATCGGAACCGAAACGGTCCATGGCTTCCTGCCAGGTCATGCGCTGAATCGGAAGCGGAACCTCCACGCCGATGGCATCTTTGAAGATCCTTGCCAGCAGACGCTCATTCACATTCATGACATCGTCGGCATCCACGAAGGAAAGCTCCATGTCGATCTGGGTGAATTCCGGCTGACGGTCCGCGCGCAGATCCTCATCGCGGAAACATTTCGCGATCTGGAAATAACGGTCATAACCGGAACACATCAAAAGCTGCTTAAACAGCTGCGGAGACTGGGGCAGCGCATAGAAATTGCCCGGGTGCACACGGCTTGGAACCAGATAATCCCTCGCTCCTTCCGGGGTGCTCTTGGTCAGAATGGGGGTTTCGATCTCCAGGAATCCTTCCTCTGCCAGGAAATTGCGGACACTGGTGCATACCTTGCTTCTCATCATGAGATTTCTCTGGAGGCTCGGTCTTCTCAGATCCAGATACCGGTATTTCAGGCGAACCTCATCCTTGGTTGTGATGCCGTCCTCGATGGGGAACGGCGGTGTCAGCGCTTCGGAAAGAATACGAAGCTGTGTCACCTTAATCTCAATATCCCCCGTCTTCAGATTTTCATTGACCGCGCCGGAACGCTTCACCACTTCTCCCACTGCGGCGACGACAAACTCACTGCGCAGGGTTCCCGCTTTTTCAAATCCTTCTTTCCCGATGTTTTCTTCGTCAAACATCAGCTGCAAAATACCGCTTCTGTCTCTCAAATCCACAAAAATCAGGCTTCCGAGATTTCGTCTCTTCTGTACCCATCCCATCACCGTGACGGTTTCTCCAATATTCTGACTGGACACTTCCGTACACCGGTGTGTCCTTTTCAAACCTTTCATTGACTCTGCCATAATGTACTCCCTGTTTTCTATTTGATATCCTTTTTTCTTATCATCCCCTCGCCGCAGACACTCCTGTCTGTCGCCCGGGGCTGTGACCGCGTTTGGCGCTCAGTTTTTCAGAGGATTTTTATAAAATTCTCTGAACTGGGTATATCCTTCTGCCGTCAGCTGTTCCTTCTGGAATTTCTTGTTTTTGTTCATCATGGAAACCAGAACCTGGCCGCCCTCTGCCCGCTCCTTCTGTGCTTCCTTCAGCACTTCGCAGAGCCGCCCGCTGTCCATCCCCTTTTCGATGAGATATGCTGTTTTTCCTCCCTTTGCCGGTACTTCAAAATGATTGTCCAGCAGGATGGTAACGATCCGCTCAAAACCGATGGAAAATCCGCAGGCGCAGGTCGGCATATTGGTGAATTTTCCGATCATCTCATCATAGCGTCCGCCGCCTCCCACAGAGCTGCCGAACTGGGGCACTTCAATCTCGAAGATGGTTCCCGTATAGTAGGACATGCCCCGCACCAGAGTCGGATCAAATACCAGCTCAAAGTCCACATCCGATGTGGCCCGCACGCTGTCCACGATCTGTTTTAAGTTCTCAAACGCGCCGTCTTCCGCAACGCCTTCCAGCACCGTTCCCAGAGCCATCAGACCGCCGTCCTCCCCGCGGTTCTGCTCCAGAAGATCAAACAGCCCCATATACGTCTCCACCGCCTTAGCGGCAAACCCGCTCTGAAGCAGTTCGTCCTTCACGCCGTCTTTTCCGATCTTGTCCATCTTATCCAGAATGATGAACACTTCGTCAAACTGTTCCGGGGCAAACCCGCTGTACTGGGCCATGGCCTTTAAAATCCTTCTGTCATTGATATGAATCTTAAATCCTTTAAAATCCAGCTTTCCCAAAAGCGTGGTGGTGGCCAGAATCAGCTCGATCTCAGCCAGATTGGACGGATCTCCCAGAATGTCAATATCGCACTGGTAAAACTGTCTGAATCTTCCTTTCTGTGGCCGATCCGCTCTCCAAACCGGTCCGATCTGCAGCGCCTTAAAGGGCTTTGGCAGCACACTGGCGTTGTTGGAATAAAAACGGGCCAGCGGAACCGTCAAATCATAACGAAGCCCGCTGTCCGCCAGATCATTTTCCTCCTTCGCATGCTCCAGATCCAGCTTCTCTCCGCGCTTCATGATCTTAAAAATCAGCTTCTCATTCTCTCCGCCCTGCTTATTGGACAGATTTCCGATGGTCTCCACACAGGGGGTCTCGATCTGTGTAAAACCGAAGCCTTTGTATGTCTCTTTAATGAGGGAAATGACATAATCCCGAATCTGCATCTCTGCAGGCAAAATATCTTTCATGCCGGTAACCGGCTTTTTGCTCATTGCCATGACAAACATTCCTTTCCTGTCGCATTCTTTGCAAAGTATACCATTTTTTTAATCGGCATGCAAGAGTGAAGGAAGTTTTCTTCCGGGGAAACGCATGAATGAACATAGAAAAGCGGACTGCCCAAACAGCCTTCCCTGTCTTCGCAGCCCGCTTCCCCGTTTCCCTATCCCGCGGCCTCCGTTTTCGTCGAAGCCGGGATATAAAAACCATATTTTATTTTTTTCTTCTCTCCATGATGACCTTTACCAGCTGGATCACCACTGTCGGAATAAATGCCAGCCCCACGATGGTGCCGATCTGGCTTCCGGTGAGGGGAGCTACGGAGAACAGGCGCTCCAGGATCGGAATGAAGAGCACCAGTACCAGCAGAATCACTCCGGCAAAGAATGCGCCCACGCTGTACCAGTTGGTGGAGAATTTCAGGCGGAAAATGGAGTGTTTGCTTCTGCAGTTGAAGCCATGGAACAAACGTGCCAGCGTCAATGTGGCGAAGGCCATGGTACTTGCCACTGCAGATCCTCCGGCGGAAAGTCCCAGATGGAATGCCGTCATGGTGCAGATCGCGATCAGCGCGCCCTGCAGGAAGATGGCGGTTATGAAGTCTTTCGTCAATATACCTTCCTTCGGATCTCTGGGCTTTTCATTCAGCAGATCCTTTTCCGGGCTTTCCATACCGATGGCGAGGGCCGGAAGGGAGTCGGTCAAAAGGTTGATGAATAAAAGATGTACCGGCTGGAACGGTACCGGCAGGGCCATCAAAGAGGTATAGAGCACTGCCAGGATTCCGGCCATATTTCCGGAAAGCAGGAACTGAATGGCGTTTTTGATGTTCCGGTATACATTTCGGCCATTGGCCACGGCTTTGATGATGGTGGCAAAATTATCATCCGTCAGAATCATGGATGCGGCATCCTTGGATACTTCCGTACCAGTGATGCCCATGGCCACACCGATATCTGCCTTTTTCAGAGCCGGAGCGTCATTGACGCCGTCTCCGGTCATGGATACGATATTGCCCTTTCTCTGCCATGCCTCCACGATACGGATCTTATTTTCCGGAGATACTCTGGCGTATACAGAGATATGTTCGATCTTCTGATCCAGTTCTGCATCGGACATGGCGTCCAGCTCCACACCGGTCACAGCGATATCGCCGTCTTCGAAAATGCCGATCTGTTTGGCAATGGCTGTGGCTGTGATCTTGTGGTCTCCTGTGATCATAACCGGACGGATTCCGGCACGCTTTGCATCGGCCACCGCTGCTTTGGATTCTTCCCTTGGCGGATCCACCATGGCCACCAGACCAAGGAAGATAAATCCGGTCTCATTTTCCAGATTCAAAGGTTCCTCTTCACCGACTTCCTTATATCCAAAGGCCAGCACACGCAGACCGTTCTCGGAAAACTCCAGGTTTTTCTTTAAGATTTCCTCTTTGTCGGCTTCGGTAATCGGACATACCGTATCTTCTTTTCGGATTCCAGTGGTACGGTCCAGAAGGACATCCAAAGCTCCCTTGGTCAGCACGGTATTCACGCCGTGCAGACGGTATTTGGTACTCATGAGCTTTCGGTCAGAGTCAAATGGAATCTCTTCCAAACGATGCATCATTTCACGCAGAAGGCTGTCTTTGACATTGGCTTTTTCCGCCATCTCCAGGAGAGCATATTCGGTGGGGTCACCGATTCCCTTACCATCCACGATGGAAGAGTCATTGGTCAGCACTGCATCGTATAAAAGATAGCGGTGAAGCTGGCGTTTGATATCCAGTTCTTCCGGATCTAAGGTTTCGCCGCCCACGTAAATTTTCTGAACCGTCATCTTATTCTGTGTCAATGTACCGGTCTTATCCGAACAGATCACAGAAACACAGCCCAGGCTTTCCACCGCCTTCAGCTCTTTGATGATGGCATGTTCCCTTGCCATCTTCTGGGTTCCCATGGCCTGCACGATGGTTACGATGGAGCTTAAGGCTTCCGGAATCGCTGCCACAGCCAGAGCCACAGCAAACATCAGGGAGTCCAGAATCGGCATTTCCCGGTAAATACTTAACAGGAATACGATGGCACAGATGATCATGATAATCAGCGCCAGTCGGCTGCTGAACTGGTCCAGGCTTTCCTGAAGCGGTGTTTTCTTTTCTTTTGTGGCATTCATCAGGGCTGCTATCTTACCGATCTCGGTATCCATACCGGTTCCGGTGACCACCACTTCCGCACGGCCGTATGTGACAAGGCTACTGGAGTAAACCATATTGGTCCGGTCAGCCAGGGGAACTTCTCCTTCGATGATTCCCTCCGTCTTATCCACATTGGTGGATTCACCGGTCAGGGAACTTTCATTGACCTGAAGCGAATAATTGTGAATAATTCTTCCGTCTGCCGCCACCAGATCACCGGCTTCCAGCAAAAGCAAATCTCCGGGCACCACTTCTTTGGCAGGAATCTCAATTTTTCTCCCGTCACGGATCACCTTTGCACTGGGAGAAGAAAGTGATTTCAGACTTTCCAGGGATTTTTCCGCCTTTTTATTCTGTACGGTTCCCAAAATCGCGTTCATAATCAGCACCGCCACAATAACGATGGTGCTTTCCACATTTCCGGATACCATGGAAATCCCCGCTGCGATCAGCAGGATGATGACCATCAAATCGCAGAACTGTTCTAAAAATACCTGAAGGGTACTTTTCTTTTTTCCCTCCTTCAGGGCATTGGGCCCCTTTTCTTCCAAAAGCTGTTTTGCCTTTGCCGAGGTCAGGCCGTCCCGCCCGCTCCCCATTTCTTTCTGTACCGAATCAGATGACTGCTGGTACCATTCTTTCATAAGCTGCTCTCCTTTCCTACCCCGCTTCGTATTCTTCCTAAGTATGCTCTTCTTTCCTGGATTTTAATCGAGTATCCGCCTTCCTGCAAGATTGAGGGCAAAAAAAAACTTTTAATGCATCTATTCAAATGGCTCTGCCAACTTAAATAAATACATTAAAAGTCTTGTACCCGATATCGGTATCCATTGCCAGACCGAAGCGGCCGCGCATGTTGACAATGAATCAAAACTACTCCCCTTTAATGGAATATATTCGTTTCATTAACGCCAGTATACGGGAAAAAGGAACTTCTGTCAACCCCTTTTTCCCTCTACTTCAAAGCCTCCAGCCTGGCCAAAGCCTTCCGAAGCGCCAGCTCCGCCTGCAAAATGGACCTCTCCTCCCCTGTCTCCAGTTTTCTTTTGGCACGGATCCTGGCTTCCTCGGCCCGATTTTTATCAATCTCATCCGGCCATTCGGCGATCTCGGCGACGATGGAAATTTTTTCCGGAAGAATTTCCGCGAATCCCGTATGGAGAGCCGCCTTTTTGACCTCTGTCCCACTTCGGATCAGCAGGACACCAGGATCCAGCAGGACCGTGGTCGGTTCGTGGCCGGCATAAATGCCGACCCGCCCCTCTCCTGTTTTTATCTCCACAAAATCGGCTTCCCCTTCAAAGAAAATCCTGCCGGGCGTCACCACCTGCAATTGAAATGTTTCCGGCATACACCCTCCTATCCGTTTGCCCTGGCCAGCACATCTTCTATGCCTCCCGCATTTAAAAAACAGCTCTCCGGTATGGCATCATGCTTTCCCTCCAGGATTTCCTGAAATCCCCGGATGGTTTCAAAAAGCGGCACATACTTCCCCGGCAGCCCGGTGAACTGTCCTGCCACAAAGAACGGCTGGGATAAAAACCGCTGTACTTTTCTGGCCCTGGCCACGATCTTCTTTTCCTCTTCCGACAGCTCATCCATCCCCAGTATGGCGATGATATCCTGCAGTTCTTTATATCGCTGCAGGATTTCCTGAACCCCTCTGGCGGTCTCATAGTGTTCCTTTCCCACCACAGACGCATCCAGAATCCGGGAGGTGGACTCCAGCGGATCCACGGCCGGATAGATCCCCAGTTCTACGATGGAGCGGGACAGCACCGTCGTCGCATCCAAATGGGCAAATGTGGTGGCCGGAGCCGGATCGGTCAGGTCATCCGCCGGAACGTATACGGCCTGGACGGAGGTGATGGAGCCGTTTTTTGTGGAGGTAATCCGCTCCTGCAGCGCTCCCATCTCGGTCTGCAGGGTGGGCTGATAGCCGACGGCTGAAGGCATGCGCCCCAGAAGCGCGGACACTTCGGATCCTGCCTGGGTAAAACGGAAAATATTGTCGATGAACAGTAAGACATCTTTTCCGCCATAATCGCGGAAATACTCTGCCATGGTCAGTCCTGTCAGCCCCACACGCATGCGGGCCCCCGGCGGCTCATTCATCTGTCCGAATACCATGGTGGTTTTATGGATGACCCCGGATTCCATCATCTCATGATATAAGTCATTACCCTCCCGGGTGCGCTCCCCCACGCCGGTGAACACTGAGTATCCGCCATGTTCTGTGGCAATGTTGCGGATCAGTTCCTGGATCAGCACGGTCTTTCCCACACCGGCTCCGCCGAACAGACCGATTTTTCCCCCTTTCTGGTAAGGACAGAGCAGATCCACCACCTTGATGCCTGTCTCCAGGATTTCCGTGGCTGTGGACTGCTCCTCAAAGGGCGGAGGATCCCGGTGGATCGGCATACGGGAGACACCCTCCGGCGCTTCCTTCCCGTCAATGGGCTGCCCCAGGACATTGAACATTCTTCCCAGCGTTTCTTCCCCCACCGGCACGGTGATGGGGGATCCTGCCGCCTCGGCCTCCACCCCGCGTCTCAGGCCGTCGGTGGGGCCCATGGCAATGCAGCGCACCACACCGTCTCCCTGGTGTTTCGAAACTTCTGCCACAAGCTCGCCGTCCTGGCCGACGGGGATGCGGACCGCATCGTTGATGTTCGGCAGACTGCCCTTTGGAAATTTAATGTCCAGCACGGCGCCGATAATCTGCGTTATTTTTCCCTTCTTGGCTTCCTGCCCCGAAACGATTTCGTTATTTCCCATATTTTTTTCCCTCACATTCTGCTGTCAAAGCGTATCGGATCATTCCCTTTCCTCCGGTCAGGCAATCATTCGCAATCCGCTTTTCTATCTGCCTGATCCGGTTAAATCGCCTGGGCCCCCGCGATAATCTCCGTCAATTCCCGGGTGATGGTTCCCTGTCTTGCGCGGTTATAGAGAAGGGCCAGAGATTCCAGCATCTCTTCCGCATTGCCTGCTGCCGCATCCATGGCTGTCATGCGGGCGCCGTTTTCACTGGCCAGACTTTCCAGCAAAGCCCCATAGATCAGACTCGCCGTATATTTGGGAATCATGGCATGAAGCACCGTCTCCTCATCCGGCTCATAACTCATAAGCGCCCTGACTTTTCCCTCTGTCTCGCCCGGCGCTGTTTTCACCGGAAGCAGAGGGATCACTGCCGGAATATGGCTGACTGTATTTTTAAAGGAAGTATAAAACAGATCAATCGCCCGAAGCTGTCCGCTTTTGTACTCCTCCAAAATCCTGGCGCCAATCTCCATGGCATCGTTATAAAGCGGCGCCTGGATGACCTCCGAATAATCTGCCGCAATCTCATACCCCAATCCTGCCAAAGCATCCCTTCCCTTTTTCCCTATGGCATATACCCGCACCTGATCCCCTGGCAGATTTCTCTGTGTGACCAGTTTCACCAGATTGGAATTGTATCCGCCTGCCAGGCCGCGATTCGAGGTAATGACGATGGCCGCGTATTTTCCGCCCTCTCTTTCTTTCAAATAGGGATGATCCATCTTTGGCGATTTTGCCAGAATACTCTGCACCACCTCATAAACAAACGCGGCGTATGGCTTTCCTTCTTCCGCCCTTCCCCTGGCCTTTTGCAGCTTCACTGTGGCGACCAGCTTCATGGCCTTTGTAATCTGCCTGGTGCTTTCGATACTGTCCCTTCGTCTTTTCATTTCTCCCATTGAAGCCATATCAACACCTAAAACTCCTTCTTATATTCTGTGACTGCACGGGAAAGTTTCTCTTCCGTCTCCAAAGAAAGTACACCTTCCGCGCGAATGTTTGCCGGAATTTCCGGATATTGTCCCTCAATATAAGCAAACAGACCGTCCTGAAACCGAAGCACATCCTTCACCGGAATGTCCAGCAGATATTTTTTCATGGCCGCAAAAATAATGATAATCTGATATTCCACCGGCATGGGCCGATGTTTGGGCTGTTTTAACATTTCCCGAATACGCTCCCCCTGAGCCAGTTTTTCTTTCGTATCGGCATCCAGCTCTGAGCCAAACTGGGCAAAGCTTTCCAATTCCCGATACTGGGCCAGTTCCACACGGATCGGAGCCGCGATTTTTTTCATGGCTTTCACCTGTGCCGCGCCTCCCACACGGGATACGGAAAGCCCGGCGTTGACCGCCGGACGAAACCCCGCATGAAACAGTTCCGTCTCCAGATAAATCTGTCCATCGGTGATGGAAATCACATTGGTCGGAATATAAGCGGACACGTCGCCTGCCTGTGTCTCAATGATCGGCAGGGCCGTCAGAGAGCCGCCGCCCAGTTCATCGGACAGCCGGGCTGCCCGTTCCAGAAGACGGGAATGCAGATAAAAGACATCTCCCGGATAGGCCTCTCTTCCCGGAGGACGCTTCAAAAGCAGGGACAGGGTCCGGTATGCTGCCGCATGTTTGGACAAATCATCGTACACAATCAGTGCATCTTCCCCGTTTTCCATCCACTCCTCTCCCATGGCGCATCCCGCATACGGCGCCATGTACTGCAGCGGCGCCAGCTCGCTGGCTGCGGAAGAAACCACCACCGTATAGTCCATGGCCCCATATTCCTCCAGTGTCTTTACCAGGGAAGCCACGGTGGAGGATTTCTGGCCTATGGCCACATAAATGCATTTCACACCCTTCCCCTTTTGATTGATAATGGTGTCTATGGCAATGGCCGTCTTCCCCGTCTGCCGATCTCCGATGATCAGCTCTCTCTGGCCCCTTCCGATGGGGATCATGGCATCTATGGCTTTGATTCCTGTCTGGAGAGGTGTATCCACCGATTTTCTCTCGATGACTCCGCTGGCCACCCGCTCCACCCTTCGGTATTTATCTGCATCAATGGGCCCTTTTCCGTCAATGGGTTCTCCCAGGGCATTGACCACACGCCCAAGCAGGGCATCGCCCACGGGAACCTCTGCCACACGCCCCGTGGTCCTGACCTGGTCTCCCTCCTTGATTTTGCTGATATCACCCAGGAGCACCGCCCCCACATGATCCTCCTCCAGATTCAGCGCCATGCCATATACGCCGCCTGGAAATTCCAGCAGTTCTCCCTGCATTGCCTGATACAGTCCATGGACCCTGGCTATCCCGTCTGCCGCCTGGATCACCGTGCCCACATCGGACACCTCCATCCTGGAAACATATCGGTTGATCTGGTTTTTAATCACAGAGCTGATCTCTTCCGGTCTTATATTCATGGCATCCATCCGCCTTTCTGTTTACTCCCTGTATTTCATCCGTTCCAGCCTGCGCTTCACACTGCCGTCCGCCGCCCGGTCTTTGATTCGGATGACAAGCCCTCCGATCAGGGAAGGATCCATCCGATAGTGGATTTCCAGCGTCTCATAATGGGTCGTTTCCAGAAGCCGCTTTTCCACCGCTTTCTTTTGCCTGGCTGTCAGTTCCGCAGGCGCTGTCACATGGGCCACCCCAATATGGCAGTCCTCTTTCACGGCATCGATAAAATACCTGAGGATTTTTTCCAAAACATTCTGCCTTCCTTTTTCCACAATCACCTTCAGAAATCGAAGCAGTTCTTCCGATACAATTGGTCCGTCCATATCCGGCTTTCGGAATATGGCTTCCATGGTTTTGATCTTTTCTTCCCGCTCAATCCCCGGATGATTTAAAAACAGGGAAAGTTCCGGGTTATCCTTGAAAATTTCCAGAAGCAGCTGCGCTTCCTCCATCCAGGCTCTCCGTTTCCCGCTCTCTCCTGCGCACGCAAACAGCGCCTCCCCATAGACGGCTTCTATCTGCTTTGCCATGTTTCTTCTCCCATCTCTTTCAGCGTTTCTTTTATGAGCGCATCCTGAAGCGATTCTGTCATATTGGCGCTCACTGCCTTCCCCGCCATCTGCGCCGCGATGGCAATGATTTCATTTCTCATATCATTCATCGCCCGCTTCTTTTCCAGCTCAATTTCCCCGCTGGCCCGCTTCCGTATCTGCTCTGCCTCCTCGTTTGCCAGGCGGATCCGGTCGGCTTCCAATTTTGATGCCCGTTTTCCGGCATCCCTCAATACTTCTTCCGCTTCCCTGTCCGCATGCCTCCTCTTCTCCTCATAAAACGCCTTCAGACGCTTTGCCTCCTTTTTATCGGCCTCTGCCGTATCCAGATCCGTTTTGATTTTTTCCTGTCTTTTTTTCAGCATATCCCGGACCGGATTAAACAGCAGATAGGATAAAACGAAAAACAGGACAAAGACGGATACGCCTGCGAAAAGCACATCCTGGAGCAGCTGCCAATCCAGCCCAAACAGCCGTTCATAACTGCCGGTCTCCCGGGCAGCAAGCATTTCCACTGCCTGAACCATCTTCCATACCTCCTTGTTTTTGTCCCATCACGTCAGCGGCTTTACAAACAAAAGGATGATGGCCACCGCCAGACCGTAAAGACCTGTCGTCTCCGCCACTGCCTGTCCCAAAAGCATGGTGGATGTGATCTCCGATCTGGCTCCCGGATTTCTTCCCACTGCAGCCGCCGCGTGGCCCGCCGCGATTCCCTGGCCGATACCCGGACCGATTCCGGCGATACATGCCAGTCCCGCTCCGATGGCCGAACATGCCAAAATTAATTCTTCTCCTGTAAACATAGGATAACCTCCTCATTTTTCTATTCCATGATCGGACGGATATTTGACATCCGTTTCCCTGCCTGCTCCCATACCGCTCTCCCTGGCTTACCATTCACTCCATCTTATCCCTGATATATACCATGGACAGCATGCAGAATACGTACGTCTGAATGGCTCCTGAAAACAAATCAAAGTACGCATGCAGAAACGCCGGTATTCCCAATTTCATAAACCATGGAAGCATGCCATACCACAGCCCGATCATCACAGTCCCCGACATGACATTTCCAAACAAACGCAGGGAAAGCGACAAAGGCACAGCCAGATCGCCGATCACATTGATGGGAAATAACAGCGGAATCGGCTGAAACCAGGAAGCAACATGATTCCTCTTATGGCGTCTCACCCCATTGATATGGATCAGCGCAAAGGTAACCAGCCCCAAGAGCAGGGTGATTCCATAATCCGCCGTCGGCGAACGCAGGCCAAAGATCCCGCTGATATTGCAAAGCAGAAGGAACAAAAAAATCGTACCGATATAGTTCTGAAACCTTCCCGCAAACGCGCCCATGCTTTGGCCGACCATCTGGTCCAGCTTCTCCACGATGATCTCTATGATGTTTTGAAATGTGTCCGGAACCTCCCCAGCCTTTTTCATATAGCGGTTGGCGATCCATGCCAATCCAATCAAAAGGATTACCACCAGCAAAAGCGCCGCATGACTCGTCGTAATCCAAAACGTCTGGCCGAACAGTTCATAGGAAACCAGTCCCTTTATCATAAAATCATTGTCCGCAGCCAGCCACCTCATTTTCCCGTCTCCTTTCTCCAGAACATTCTTTTAGGTAATTGCGAAACTCTATAGACCGCATAAATCCTCACTTTTTGAGCCTTACCATCTTCATTGCTCCTCACCAATGCTTTTGTTTGCGGAAACCATACATAGGCCGAAGGGAACGAACCTTTTTCCTGACGGGCTTTGAAAAACGTCGGTACTTGATTTTTCCAGCTCCTTGGGAGCGCAGAAAAATCTTAGTACCGCTACGTTTTTCACGAGCGAAAGCGCCCCGACAGGGAAAAGGTTCGTTCCCTTCGGCCGTCCGGGTTCTCACTTTCAAACTTATTCCTTCCAATGAGTTTCGCCATCGCCAAATTTCCCAAAAAGTCTGTGAAGCAGCGGCTGCAGATAAACCGCCGGTTTCAGCGTCAAAATCCCTGCCAAAACCGCCAGAAAAGGCACCCAGTCTGTCCATGCCACCAGCAGAAAAAGCACGGCTGCCGCAAAGATGCGAAACGCATATCCCTTTCTCATTTGAAACGGCACTCTCTTTTCTTCCATTGCCGCTGCTTTTTTCAGCGATTGTTTCATGTGAAGAAACCATCCGGCTGCAAACAGACAGCCCAGGATGACGCCTCCCATGGAGCGAACCTTCAGCACAGTCAGAGTCCCCGGCCCTCCGCCGACAAACAGAACACAGATCAGCAGTTCCAGAATGCCAAAAAGCCCAATGCCTGCAGTCACTTCTTTCACCGTAGTTTTTAACAGGTCATTTCTCTTTTCCATCTGTCCCTTCCTCCATCTGCTCCTCTGTCTTTTTCTCTCTTTCATCCTTTCCAGCCATCCGTATTTTTATTCTGGGTAATTTCGCCAAAAATATTTTGTTTTCTATCCTTATCCGAAATATTTTTCACTTATAAAATTTACTTTTTCTGCTTTTTCGGTTATACTATGGAATAAGATAAAAAAGGTGTTCCCTCCTGTTTTTGTCACTTATAACAAATTATCCCAAGAAAGGAATCATACATATGGAGATGCCAAAATTATATCGAAACAGGCTGATTCCCAAAGAATCCATTTTATTGGATCATGACACGATTCTCTATCAGAATGATACTCTGCTGATCACCAAATGGAAGACCTTGAAACCCAAGGCAGCGTTTTCAGGCGGATACTCCTGCTACTTTCTGAAAGAGGGCTATAAAATCAGCCGTTTTTATAATTCCCAGGGACAATTCTTATACTGGTACTGTGACATCATTGACACCATATATCATGAACCGGAAAACACATTTATATTCACCGATCTGCTGGCCGATATTATAATTTTCCCGGAAGGAGACATCCGTATCCTGGATCTGGATGAGCTGGCCGATGCCCATCGGGACGGACTTCTGTCCACAGAGCTTCTGCACTGTGCCCTCCACCGTCTGCATCAGCTACTTCAGCTTTTGTATCATCAGCAGCTGGAGCCCATCACCCATACATTCATGACCATCGTTTCCGCCGACCAGAATTCAAATGTATCCTTTCTGAAACAATGAATCCAAAAGGGGATGCCGCAAAATTCGCATAGACTGTGCAGTGCGAATTTTGCGGCATCCCCTTGCTGTGAGTCAAACGGATATTTACTATGGAAGTACGGCATTGCCTTGTTTCAGTTAAAACGCCGCCACAATTCCGCGTATCAGCGCGATGAGCAGGATAAAAATCACGGTGGAGGCGTACATCAGGTGATTGGCCTTTTTGATATCATCCGCTGCCGCCGGTCTGGATGCGTCCCCGATCGTCTGCTTATGATACAATTTGCCAAAGTACCATGCATCTCCGCCCAGCTGGATATCCAGCGCACCGGCCACGGCGGATTCCGTCTGGGCCGAATTGGGACTTGCATGATTATGCCGGTCTCTTAAGAAAATCTTCCATGCCTGATGCGCGCTCAATCCAAACAGCGGGCAGGAAAGAATGATCAGCAGAGCCGACAGCCGTGCCGGAATATAGTTCACGACATCATCCAGTTTGGCAGCCACTTTTCCAAAGAAAAGAAATTCTTCGTTTTTATATCCCACCATGGAATCCATGGTGTTAATCGCTTTGTATAAAAATCCCAGAGGCGCCCCTCCGATGGCCAGGAAAAACAGAGGAGCGATGACTCCGTCAGATGTATTTTCCGCCACCGTCTCCACGGCTGCCTTCGTAATACCTTCCTGATTCAGAGGCTTTGTATCCCGCCCCACGATCATGGAGACAGCGGACCGGGCTCCCTCCAAATCCCGGCGGATCAATGCCTGATACACCTTCATACTCTCCACATACAGGGATTTCGCCGCAATAATCTGATAACACATGATGGATTCCACGATAAACCGCAGAGCCCTTCCAAACCATCCCGCAATCTCCAGAATCAGAAGCGGTACCAAAAAGGAGAGCACAGCCATCACGATCACAAGAACCGCTCCCTGACGCACCTCATCCTGTTCATTCTTCCCTTCTGATTTAGGAAGGCTGCCCTCCGGTTTATGAAGGGATTTGGTCAAATAGGCAATCATTTTTCCCATCAGACGTACCGGATGGGGCATCCAGTGGGGATCTCCTAAAAACAAATCCAGTATAAATCCCGTTACAATGACACCGATCATGTACATGACTTGTATATTCCTTTCTCTGTTAATTTCAGACAATCCGGTCCACAACCGTCAGCTCCTTTTTTCCGTGAATCCATTCCGCCGGATCCATCTTCAAAAGCAGCGCCTGTCCGTTTTTTATCTGCCAGTCATAATATGCTTTTCTTGGAATCCCAAACTGCTCCATGACAGCCATAATCGTACCGCCGTGGACCACAAAGGCGGCGCGGCAGTCGGCGCTTTTTTCCCGAATCAATTGATCCACCTGCTCTTCAAACGCCCGGACACATCGCCTGGAAAATATCTCCCGGCTCTCTCCTTTTGGTATGGCCATGGTTCCGCCGCTGTCAATCCATGCCTGATACATCGGATCTCCATTCAGTTCTTCGTAGTTGTGATATTCAAACACGCCAAAGTCCATTTCCCTCAGCCCGCCGCAAATCCGAACCAAAACATCTATTCCAAACAGGATCCTCGCAGTCTCCACGCACCGCTTCATGGGACTTGCGATCACACAATCGACGGATGGATAAACCCGCTTTTTTAATTCCAGGATTCCTTTCGGGCAAAGGGATTCATCGGTGGTTCCCACATAGCGCCTCTCCAGATTTCCGGCCGTCTTTCCATGACGAATCAGCAGCAGAACCATCGGTATCCCTCCCCCTCTTTCCTTATTCTTTGCCTACTCCTTTTCTTTCAGATAGACCTTTTTTC